>CAZTTI010000572.1:0-8598 GCA_964615925.1 uncultured Solibacteraceae bacterium | reverse complement strand
CTGCGCCTGCGCCGGCTGAGCCTCTCGGTTCCGGAGACGGCGGGAGTGACATACGCCGCCGCGGCCGTCCTGGCGGCCGTCGCCCTGATCGTGAGTCAGGTCGACGCTCGAATGGCCATTGCCGTCATCGGAACCACGTTGTCGGTGGGCGCGATCAGCGCCTTCCTGCTGACGAAAGTGGAGATGAAGTCGTGAGGCCCCCGCGCATCGTCGTGATCGGGGGAGGTCTGGCGGGTCTGAGCGCCGCGTTCCACCTCCGGGATTACGCTCCCGCAGTCTACGAGAAGGAGTCCGAGGTCGGCGGTGTCTGCCGCTCGTTTCATCAGGACGGTTTCACGTTCGACGTGACCGGTCATCTCCTCCACCTGAAGCACGACTACACGAAAGAGCTGATCGCCAACCTGCTTCCCGACACGTTCGTGCCCCACGAACGAAGGGCCGCGATCCATTCTCACGGGCGGACGACACCCTACCCGTTCCAGGCGAATACGCACGGCCTTCCGGCAGAAGTCGTTCGGGATTGCATCATCGGCTTCATCGAAAGCATGGGATCGGACCACCGCAACGCGTCGAATTTTCACGACTGGGCGCTGGCCGCCTTCGGCCGGGGGATCTGCCATCACTTCATGCACGCCTTCAACGAGAAGTTCTGGAAGACGGATCTCCGGGAGGTCACGGCTGACTGGGTGAGCTGGGCCATCCCGAAGCCCAGTCTCGAGGAAGTCGTCAACGGGGCGCTCGGGATCGAAAACCGGGGCATGGGGTACAACCCTCGTTTCTCCTACCCGAAGACCGGCGGGATCGACTGCATCCCCCGGGCCCTGGCCGGGGCGCTCGCGACCGGCGTCGAATTTCACCATGCCCTGGAATCGATCGATCCGGCGCGATCCATCCTTCGGTTCAAGAACGGGCGGGACGAGCCTTACGACCGCATGGTCACGACACTCCCCCTACCAGTCCTTGTCAGGATGATCGAAGGTGTTCCCGACCGGATCCGGGCGATGGCCGAGAAACTCCGGTCGATCTCCGTCCTCGACATCAACGTGGGCATCGATCGGCCCGGGATCAGCGACGAGCACTGGCTCTACTTCCCGGAGAAGGAGTATGTGTTCACACGCGTCGGTTTTCCGGGGAATTTTTCAGACGACGCCGTGCCCTCGGGGACCAGTTCCATGTACATCGAGATCACCCGGCCCACCGGAACGACCCCGGACGTCGAGGCCTGCTACGAACGTTCGATGTCCGATCTCGTACGATGTGGCATCCTGAACGACGCGGATCGCGTGCTGACCCGGCACATCATCGACATCGAATACGGCTACGTCCTCTTCGACGAGCATCGCCAGAAGCACCTCGGCGAGATCATCGAGTACCTCGCGGCCTCGAACATCAGCACCTGCGGCCGCTACGGGAACTGGGATTACTACTCGATGGAGGACACGATCCTGAGCGGAAAGCGGGCGGCGGAGTCGGTGACGGCCGGTCTCGGGCTTCGCCGGGCGGGCTGAATCGCATCGCCGGCCTACCCCTTCCCGTTGGACCCGTTCGACTTGATGTTGAATTTCTGCATGTAGTGGCGGAACGAGCGGTACGGCAGCCCGAGCAACTCGGCCGCTTTTACTTGCACGCCGTTGGTCCGGCGCAGGGCCTCCTGGAAGTACTCCCTCTGCAGATCTTCCATGTAGGTTTCCAGGTCGATCCCGTCGGGCGGGATGGCCGCGGCGTGCTTTCCGGCAGCGATCCCCGCGCCGGGACCGTTCAGGAGGTTCTCGGCTGAAAGTACCGGCGACGATTCCATGATGAACGCGCGTTCGATTGCGTTCTCGAGTTCGCGAACGTTCCCCGGCCAGTCGTAACACTCCAACTTGGCGAGCGCTTCCTCGGAGATCGACTCGATCTTGTTGGGGCTCGACAGATTGAGCCGTTCGAGGAAGTGACGGGCCAGGAGCGGGATGTCTCCGCGTCTCTTTCGGAGGGGCGGAATCTCCAGCGGGAAGACACTGACACGATAGAACAGGTCGTCGCGGAAGCCTCCTTCCGAAACGAGGCGCGCCAGGTCCCGGTTCGTTGCGGCGATCACGCGGACGTCCACGGGGACCTCGGCGGCGCCGCCGACCCGGCGCACGGTACGCTCCTGCAGGACCCGCAGGAGCTTGACCTGCATCCCGGGACTCATCTCGCCAATCTCGTCGAGAAAGATCGTTCCCGTATCCGCCACCTCGAACAGGCCCTTGCGGTCGGTCGCCGCTCCGGTGAACGCCCCCTTCACGTACCCGAAGAGCTCGGATTCGAGGAGTGTCTCGGTCAACGCGCCGCAGTTGACCGAGACGAAGGGCTTTTCCGACCGGGAGCTGTTCAGGTGAACGGCCTTGGCCGCCAGCTCCTTCCCCGTGCCGCTTTCTCCTGTGATGAGGACCGTGCTCGGAGTGTCGCTGACCTTCTCGATCATCCGGAACAGCGCCTGCATCGCGTCGCTCCGGCCGATCAGGCTCTGGAGCCCGTGCTGCTTCCGGAACTCGCGCTTGAGATAGGAGTTCTCCTGCCGGAGCCGGCGCTCCTCCAGCGCCCTCCCGACGATGTGGTTCAACTCGTCCATGAAGTTGTCGGTCTTCAGAATGTAGTCGAACGCGCCGACCTTGAGCGCCTGAATGGCCGTCTCGGCGGTGGCATAGGCGGTGAGGAGGATGACGTCGGTATCGACGCCTTCGGCGCGCACGCGCCGAAGCAGGTCGATGCCCGTCATGTCCGGCATGCGGATGTCGGAGACGATCACATCGAACGTGGCCTCCCGGACGGCGTCGAGCCCACCTTCGCCGCAGTCGGCGGCGGTGACCTCGAAACCATGGCGCTTGAGAAAGATCTCGAGCATCTCACGAATCGAGATCTCGTCGTCGACCAGAAGGATTCGGGGTTTGGCGCTCATCGTTCGGTCGTCCTCCGTCAAGCCGCCTGCTCGACGTCGCCGTGCGCGACGATCCCGGCACGCCCGGCCTCTGGAATCTCCACAGTGAACGTCGTTCCCTTCCCCCGCGTCGAGTCCACGTCGATGCGGCCGCTGTGGCTCGAGACAACCTGGTAGACGATCGGGAGGCCCAGGCCCGTCCCCCGCTTGAACGACGAGTTGAACGGCACGAACACGCGGTCGATCTCTTCGCGCGTCATCCCGATACCCGTATCGGCAAAACTGATCCGGATCCGCTCCCCGGCCCTGGCGAGCGTCACCTTCAGCGTCCCGGATTCGGGCATGGCCTTGAAAGCGTTCGACGCCAGGTTGAACACGACCTGGCGCATCATCTGTTCGTCCACCTCCGCGACGACATCCTCGAGATCGGTCTCGATCCGATGGCCGGATTCCAGATCCGTGCTGTTGGAGAGCAATTGGAGCGAATCCCGGATCAGGTCATCCAGCGGCGTCATTCGCAACCGCGGTGTCGGTGGCCGAGCGTAGTGGAGGAAATCGGTGACGGTCTGGTTCAGCCTCTCCGTCTCGCGGACGATGATGTCGACCAGTTGCTGCTGCTCGGCATCCAGTTCGAGTTCGGACCGGAGCAGCGCGAACGACCCGGAAATCGATGCGAGCGGGTTGCGGATCTCGTGCGCGATCCCCGCGGAGAGCAGTCCGATCGCGGCCATTCGCTCCTGCTTGTGAAGGCGTGTCTCCATGTCGCGGATTTCCGTCACGTCATCGAACGACCACACGTATCCGCTCGGCCGCCCTCCCTCGACGGCCAGGGTCGTTACCGAAAAGTTGAGACAGGACGCCGTGCCGTCCGCGGCCGTCAGGGACAACTCGAAGTGACCGACCTCGGGCGAGCGGTCCAGCCCGTCGATGACTTTCTGGATCGGCCTTCCAACCACATGGTCGGCCTTCCGGCCCAGAATACGCTCCGCCGCGGGATTGAAGACGAAGATCCTTCCTTCCAGGTCCGTGGTGATCAACCCGCTTCCCAGGCTGTCTATGATGTTGCTCGTCAGCGCCTGCAGGAAGGCGACCTG
Organism: uncultured Solibacteraceae bacterium; assembly: GCA_964615925.1. Classification (GTDB taxonomy): domain Bacteria; phylum Acidobacteriota; class Terriglobia; order 20CM-2-55-15; family 20CM-2-55-15; genus JAJEDW01. The sequence goes on along the minus strand of CAZTTI010000572.1, from coordinate 4,602 downwards.
ACCGGTGGATTCCTCGAGCCGGACATCGGATGCATGGAGCGTTTCGACCAGCGTGTTGACGAGGAATCCAACGGCGCAAAATCCGAAGATCGTGACGCCGACGATGATCTGCAGATTGATCAACGTCGGCAGTGTCTCGGTCCCCGTCGCGGGAATCACGCCGAAATACGCCAGGTCGAGATGAATCCCATAGAGCAGCGACGCCGCGATCGCGGTGACATACGCGCTTTTCGGTCGCAGCAGGATGCTGGCCATCACGATCTCGACGAAATACAACAAACCGAAGTAGCTGTCGATCGTGCCGGTGCGATTGACCGTCCACGTGATCAGCGCGAGATCGACCGCGATCTGGGCGTACGCCTGGGCAAGATAGGAACTGTTGAGGCGTCGAAGGCCGGCCCAACAGAAAGAGAGCGCGTAGACCGCGCCGAGCAGGACCAGCAGATCGGTCGGATCCTCCCCCCGGCTCCTCACCCAAGTCAGTTGGGCGCCGACGAAAAGAGTAAAAACAACGACGCGGACCCAGATCATCCGGAGCAGCCACCTGCGCCGGTCGGTCCGGGTCCGCGAATCGTTACCGCCCCACTCGCTCACGGGATCGAACTAACTGCTCAACTGCGAAACGAGGCTGAAGATCGGCATGTACATCGAGATCACGATGCCTCCGACGATCACGCCGAGGACGGCCATCATCATGGGTTCGATCGCCGTCATCAGGTCGCCGACGGCCGTGTCGACCTCGTCCTCGTAGAAGTCCGCGATCTTATTGAGCATCGGCTCGAGCGCGCCGGTTTCCTCGCCGACGCCGATCATCTGGATCACCATTCCAGGAAAAACGCCGGATTCCTTCAACGGGTCCACGATGGTCCGGCCGGTTTCGATCGCCGCCTTGACGTTGAGGATGGCTTCCTCGACGACGACGTTGCCAGCCGTGCGCGCGGTGATGTCCAGCGCGTCCAGAATCGGAACACCGCTCGAGATCAGCGTGCCAAGCGTGCGAGTGAACCGCGCGACCGAGATCTTCCGGACCAGGATTCCGAAGACGGGAAGCTTGAGGATCATCCGGTCGACGTTGTATCGACCTCGCGGCGTGGCGTAATACGAGCGGAACAGGAACCCGAAGATTCCCAGCCCGACGAGGACGAAGAGTCCGTAGTTGCCGACGAATGAGCTCGCGGCGATCACGATGCGCGTCGGGAGCGGGAGTTCGACCTCCATGCTGTTGAACAACTCGGTGAACGCGGGGACGACTTTCCACAGGATCAGCGTAATGACGGCCGCGGCGATGAAGATGATGGCCGCCGGGTAAACCATCGCGGACTTCATCGCGGCCTTCAGCTTCACCGATTTCTCGATGTAGATCGCCAGCCGCTGGAAGATCGTGTCGAGAATACCGCCGGCTTCGCCGGCCTCGACCATGTTCGTGTACAGCTCGTCGAAGATCTTCGGACTCTGCCGCATGCCCGAGGCCAGCGTGTTCCCCGATTCCACCTCGCGCGTCACCGTCCGGATCGCATGCGCGAATTTCTTGTTCTCCTGTTGGGCCCCGAGAATCTCCAGGCACTGGACCAGCGGCAATCCCGCGTCGATCATCACCGAAAATTGCCGGGTGAACACCGCCAGGTCCTTGGGCGTCGGTTGGCCCCCGATCTCGATGTCCCTCAGATTGAAACTCGCCTTCTCCTTGGCCTCGAGCAGGACGATATTCTCGTTGCGCAGCGCGAGCGCGAGCGCGGAGGTGTTCTCCGCCATTCGGCTTCCGACGATCTGTTCTCCGCCGCGCTTGCGGCCCTTGAATGCAAAATTCGGCATCGGCAGATTCCTCGCGATTTCTCGATTCCCGCGTCGAACAATCGCCGCGGAGCCGACCCGCTGGTGACGCTGAACATCACATATTTTCAGCGAGTTAGCATTGGCAATCCCTTCCCCTCGGTCGATAGTAGGGTCCGGTCACACGGAAACAAAGCCCGATCCTCGACCGGTGGGGGTCCCGCATGCTCCCGGGTGGGCGGGATTGGGCTACCATGTCCGTATGAAATCCTCGCCCCGAGCGGCCAGGCTCTACCTGGCGGGCGTCGCCGTCCTGGGCCTCGCCTTCCTCGTGTTCGCCCAGGCGGCGTTCGACCTGGTGCCGTTCGGGGGTGCCCTGGTCCGTCCGACGTTCCCCGACCACATCGTCCTTCTCTATGTCCTTTCGACATTTGTCTTCCTGATCCTTACGGTTTTTGCATTCATCCTCTCGCGCAGCCTGTTCAAGTTGTTGATGGAGCGCCGGATGGGGCGACCCGGGGCACGCTTCAAGACGCGTCTGGTCATGTCGATGACGGCGCTGACGCTCTTGCCCGCGTTTTTCCTCTTCGCGTTCGCGTTCGGTCTCGTCAACCGGAGCATCGACAAGTGGTTCAGCGTTCCGGTCGACAGCTTCTTCAGAACGACGACCGAAATCCAGGCCGTCTGGGCCGCGGAACATCGCGCCAACGCCGAGGGCATCTTGCGGGAATTGGCCCGGGCCGTTCCCGACGACCTCGGGCAGGCCGCGGCGAACCTGAACCTCGACGCGATCGCCATCGTTCGCCCTGACGGCACCGTCTTGGACTCTTCGGCCGGCCCCGGAGGAAGTACCGGAGGCAGTGATGATTCGCTGGAAGGTCTTGCTCGACGAGCCCGCGACACCACATCGGCCCCCGGTCCCCTGTTGGCCGAGACCGGCAGAGGACTGGAGGGCATCGTCCGGCTCCCGGGTTGGGCGGGGGAGGAAGAGGCCTTCCTCGTCGCCCTGTTCAATCCCGACGAGCGATTCGAAACCCTGGCCCGGACGATCGCGACGGACAGTCAGAACTATCGAACGCTCCGGGAAGACCAGCTCTGGTACCGGGACCTCTACGTCTACATCCTGGTCCTGATGACGGTGCTGCTCTTGTTCGCCGCCGTCTGGACGGGTCTGTTCCTTTCCAAAAAGATCACCGTGCCGATCGAGGCCCTGTCGGTGGCAACGCGCGAGATCTCCTCCGGAAACCTGGACCATCGCGTGCACGTCGATGCCGAAGACGAGCTGGAATCGCTCGTCGGATTGTTCAACGACATGGCGGCGAAACTGCAACACACTACCGCCGAGCTCGATCAGCGCCGCCGCTACACGGACACCGTTCTCGAGGCCGTGCCGACCGGCGTCATCTCCGTCGACGACGAGTACCGCGTCACGCGGATCAATCGCGCGGCGCGAACCATGTTTTCCGCGGATCATGCCGAAACGCTCGCCGAGATCTTTTCACCGGACGATCTCGACACGATCGGAGAGCTGCTGCGCGTCTGCGTCCAGGAAGGAACCACGACTCGCGAGTTCCGGCTCCAGACCGAGCGGACCGCATCGGAATCCCGCGGCGACGGGATTCAGAGCGCCGTGATCGCGAACCGTCTCTCGACAGGCGGATTCGTGTTGGTGATCGAGGACCTCACCGACGTCGTGAAGGCGCAGAAAGCCACGGCGTGGCGCGAGGTCGCCCGTCAGTTGGCCCACGAGATCAAGAACCCGCTCACTCCGATCCAGCTCTCGGCCGAGCGAATCAGCCGCAACCTGGAGCGCGCGAGCCACTCTCGAGCCCAACCCGGATCGTTCGACCGGCGAACCGCGGACGTCATCCGCGAGTGCGTAGACTCGATCGTCAGCGAAGTGGAAGGGCTCAAGTCGCTGGTGAACGAGTTCGGTCGAGTGGCGCGATTGCCAGCGATCGCTCAGAAGCCCGAAGCGATCCAGGATCTGGTCGGACGGACGCTCGCTCTCTACGAAGGCCGGTTGGACGACGTGGAGGTCGCCGTCGACATCCCCCCGGATCTGCCTTCGGTCCTCATGGACGGCCGACAGATCAAACGAGTCCTGATCAACCTGATCGACAACGCCCTCGAGGCGATGCAGGACCGGCCCGCGAAGCGGCTCGGAATCACCTGTGGCCTGGTCCGCGACCGGACCATGGCGCGGCTCACGGTCACCGATTCGGGACATGGAGTCGCTCCCGAGGACCGCGACCGGCTCTTCGCTCCGTATTTTTCGACGCGCAAGGATGGAACCGGGCTCGGCCTGGCCATTGCCAGCCGCATCGTTGTCGACCACGGAGGTTACATCGGCACCGAGTCGAACGGCGGAGGCGCCCGCTTCATCGTGGATCTACCCGTATGGCGCGAGTCCTGATCGTCGACGACGAACACGGCATCCGCCGTTCCTTGAAGGGCGTCTTCGAGGACGAGGGGTACGACGCCGACGCCGTGGCCTCCGGCGAGCAGTGCCTGGATCGGCTCGCGGCCCGAGATGTCGACCTCGTGCTCCTGGACATCTGGCTTCCGGGCATCGACGGCATCGAGACCCTGAAACTCCTTCGCGAGGCCGGGTCCGACGCGGCCGTCATCATGATTTCTGGCCACGGAACGATCGCGACGGCGGTCGCCGCAACCAAACTCGGCGCGTTCGATTTCATCGAGAAGCCGCTTTCCATCGACCACACGTTGATCGCTGCCCGCAACGCGATCGAGCACCGCAAGCTCGAGTTGACCAACGCGCGGCTCCGGAGGGAAATCGAGAACCGCCACACGATCGTGGGCGAGAGCATC
>CAZTTI010000571.1:0-3819 GCA_964615925.1 uncultured Solibacteraceae bacterium | reverse complement strand
CCGACCCGATCGAAACACCCAGCAGGTCGTAGCCGACGCGCTCTCCCGTTCGGCTGCCCAGGCGCACGATACGACCGTCGGACAGGACCGCCTCGACCTCGAGGATGTGGTTCGTCGTCATCCCGTATTTGAGGCAATGGGGGCCGCCGGCGTTCTCTGCCACGTTGCCCCCGATAGTGCACGCAACCTGGCTCGAGGGATCGGGAGCGTAATAGAGCCCGTAGGGCGCGACCGCTTCGGAAACGTGCAGGTTGACGACGCCGGGTTGAAGAACCGCCGTTCGATTTTCGGCGTCGATCTCCAGGATGCGGTTCATCTGCTGGAGTTCGATGATGATGCCCCCCTCCGCGGCCAGCGAACCTCCACTCAGACCGGTACCGGCGCCGCGCGGGACGAAGGGCACACCATATTCGTTGGCCAGCTGGACGACGGCGGCGACCTGCTCGGTGTTTTCGGGGAACACGACGACGTCGGGGGCGTTCTTGAACAGGGCCAGCGCGTCGCACTCGTAGACCAGCAGTTCGGTGGGATCGTCGGTTGCGGCCCGGTCCCCGACGATGGCCTTGAGCCTCCGGATGATCTCGTCGTTCATGGGCGCGGTAATCCGGCGGAATCCGCTTACGGCTGTCCGCGAAGGGTTTCCAGTTCCTGCCGCACCGTCGCAATCCCCTCCCAACCGGGGTTCTCGGCGATCAGATGCTCCCAAATCTCGATGGCGCGACCGGTGTCGTTTCGCGCCTCGACGAGGATCGCGCCGAGGTTGAAAAGCGCCAGGGGATGGTTGGGATCGGCGGCCAGCGCCCGTTCGAGTTCCGCGATCGCCTCGTCGGTACGTTCCAGGAAATAGAGGGAGGTTCCCAGATCGATCCTCAGGTTAACGTCATCCGGCGCGACTTCGAGCGCTCTCCGGTAATACTCCACGGCGAGGTCGAACGATTCCAGGTCGTAATACAGCCCGCCGATGTCGGTCAGGAGACGGACGTTCTCCGGGTCGCTCTCCAACTGCGCCTCGAGAGCCGCGATCATCGCCGGATGTTGTTCCAGGCCGGCCGCCGGCGCTTGAGCGCCCCCGGCCCGCGTCGTGCCGGCGACAGGGGGGTCCACGATGACGGTCCCGATGTCGCGGTCGCCGAGGATCAGGTACGTGGCAAGGAACCCGGCCAGAACCCCGAATACAACGGGGATGAGGGCCTTGATCATTCGCGTGTGATTTTAGCACGCGCGTCCGTCGGTCTACGCGTTCACCGGGCGACGAAAGGCCCGAGCACCTCGGGACAGGGCACGGTCCCCGAGCCGAACCACTCCGAACGGGCCAGGTCGATCGCGCCACCCGGTGGACAGCCTTCGGGCCACTCGCCCGCGGCCTCCGGCTTCAGAACGGCGCGGTAGGCCAAAACGACCCCGCTTCCGAGGGACGAAGCCCGGTGCCATCGCGCCAACCGCTGGAGGAAACGGTCGAGTTCGACCTCACCGAGAACCCCGACGGAGGCGACCAGGGTCCGCGACCGGGCCGGTTCGAGGAGCAAAACGGCCCGATCCCACTCTTCGAAGGACACACCGGACAGCCGGATGCGTTCCAGAGCGGCATCGATCACGACTTCCTGGAACACAGGGGGTTCGGAGACGACGAATCGTCGATCGTATTTCCGTCGGCGTGATTCGTCCTTCAGCCAGGAATACGCCTCATTGACCTCGACCATTCGCGCTGCCGCACCCGGGTCCGAGCTCCGGTCGGGGTGGTACCGCCTCGCGAGTTCCCGATACGCCGCGTGAACGTCGGCGGTACTGGCATGGATCGGCAGCTCCAGAATACGGTACGGGTCGATCATGAGGTCTCTCCGAAATAGCAGGATTGGTAGGCTTCACCCGCCGCGATCCTTCCCTCGCGGACGGCTCCGAGGACCTGATCGAGGATCGCGACCCGGCCGTTCGAACGCGCGCGATCGGAGACACCGTCGACGTCGCCGGCCCGCAGGAGCTGTTGAGATCGGGTGGCCAGTTCGACCACCTCAAAAAAGGGTTGCCGCCCGGAGAGCCCGGTGAACTCGCACGCGGCACATCCGACACCACGCCCCAGGTGCCGCTCCGCGCCTCCGAGCCGGAGGCGCTCGATGAAGAGCCGGTCCGGTACGTCCGGTCGCAGGCACTCGCGGCAATTCAGACGGACCAGCCGCTGCGCGACCGAACCGATGAGGGCTTCGGCGATGGTCCCGCGGTCGACGCCCAGCTCGAGAAGCCGCCCGATGACGGCGATCGCGTCGTTGGCATGCAGCGTGGACAAGACCAGGTGCCCGGTCAGCGCGGCCTCGAAAGCGATGTTGGCCGTCTCGCGGTCGCGAATCTCGCCGACCAGGATGACGTCGGGGTCCTGCCGGAGCGTGGCCCGAAGCGCCGATTGGAACGAGAGCCCGGACCGAGGGTCGACCTGGACCTGCCGAACGCCGTCGAGGCGGTATTCTACGGGGTCCTCGATCGTCAGGATGTTGAGCTCCCGGCGCCGGAGCTCGTCGATCAGGGCATAAAGCGTTGTCGTCTTCCCGCTACCGGTCGGGCCCGAGACCAGCAGCATGCCCTGCGGCCGGTTGCACATGGCCTTCAGCCGGTCCCGAACCTCCGGAGGAGCCCCGAGCGAATCGAGCGAGGGCGGACACTTCCGGTCGCGAAACAGGCGGACGACCACCGCCTCGCCTTTCTGGGTGGGAAGCGTCGAGACGCGGCCTTCGACGCCGGCCTCCGGGTCGACCACCAGGCCGTCCTGCGGACGGCGCTTCTCACTGATGTCGAGCCGCGCGAGCACTTTCACACGGGCGACGAGGCGCGAATGCATCCAACGCGGCAGGTCGAAGCGATTCGATATGGTCCCATCGACCCGGAATCGGATCCGTGTCCACCGCTCACCCGGATCGATATGGATATCGCTCGCGCCGGACCGGACCGCGGCCTCGAAGATCATCCGTTGGAGCCGGAGAGCCGGGATGCCCGGATCCTCCCCCGCGTCCCGGCCGGCCGCCGAACCCGTCGATCGCGCCCGCTGGTCCGGGATCAGTGCCCCCGAAGGGGCCCCGGCTTCGGGAGGCCCGGTGGAATAGTGCCGATCGATCGCTCCGGAGATGCTCTCCGGAGACGCTTCGACCGGCTCGATGGAAAGGCCGGTCGCGAACTCGAGATCTCCGATGGCGGCGAGATCATCGGGGTGCGGCATCGCAACGACGAGTCGCGCCCCCACACGCCGGAGCGGGAACGCCGTGTATTGCCGGGCACGGCGAAGCGGAAGAAAGTCGATCGCTCCCGGCTCCGGGGCCAGCGCCGGGACAAGAGAAGTCTGTGTCATGGGGACAACGCGAACAGGACGGGGAAAGGCCCGACCATCATATCCGGACGGCACAAAACGTGCCAACGAAATGTTGTACATTGACGAGGTGATCTTCGATATCTCCGTCCCGGTCAGCAACCGGATCCCGGTGTGGCCGGGGGATCCCCGCGTCGCGCTCGAAGAACAGACGGTTCGTTCCGAGGACGGATCCCACACGATCCGGTTGACGTCGATACGGTGCGGGAACCATACCGGAACACACATGGATGCGCCGAGTCACATGATCGAAGGCGCGCCGACGCTCGACGACATCCCGCTGGAATGCCTGGTGGGGCCGGCGCGCGTCGTCGATGTCCGGGGATCGCGTTCGATCGGCCTCACCGAGATCGACCAGCTCGATTGGGGGGGCGTCGAGCGCGTCCTGTTCCGGACCCAGAACTCCGATCACTGGGGCGACGGAGAGTTTTTCGACGACTTCGTCGGACTCGAACCCGAAGCGGCTGACG
>CAZTTI010000570.1:0-3835 GCA_964615925.1 uncultured Solibacteraceae bacterium | reverse complement strand
GGCTTTCCGTTCTACGTCCTCAATCTCGAAGACGAGTTCGAGCGCACGGTCGTCGCCCCGTTCGTCGACACGTACCTTGCCGGAGAAACTCCCAGCCCGTGCGTCCTCTGCAACAACTTCGTCAAGTTCCGCCACCTCGTGGACCGCGCCCGGCAGGTCGGCGCCGATCGGGTCGCGACCGGACACTATGCCCGTGTCCGATTCGACGCGGAATCGGGTCGCTGGCTTCTCCTCCGGGGGCGGGATCGGCGAAAGGATCAATCTTACTTCCTGTTCGGGCTGACTCAGGGCCAGCTCGCGCGCACGCTTTTTCCGCTCGGGGACCTCACGAAGGACGAGGTCCGCGAGATCGCGCGTGAAGCCGGGTTACCGACGCACGACAAGCCCGAATCCCAGGAGATTTGCTTCGTCCAAAACGGTTCTTACGCGGGCTTCGTCGAGAGGTACGCCCAGGAGTCGGACCGCGATCCGCCCCGGTCGGGAACCATCGTGAACGTCGATGGGGAACGCGTTGGGGTCCACCCCGGCATCCACAACTTTACCGTCGGACAGCGAAAGGGCTTGGGGGCAACGGGTTCCCCCCGCTATGTGGTCCGCCTCGAACCCGAAACCGGCCAGGTCGTCGTCGGTTCGGCCGGCGATACGGCCTCCGACGGGTTTCCGGTGCGCGACACGAATTGGATCGCGCTCGAGGGCCTCTCGGAGAAGGACGGCCGTGTTCGGTGTCAGATCCAGATCCGGAACCGCTTCGAACCGCGGCCGGGGCAGGTGTTCGTCCGAAACGGAAAGATCTTCGCCAGGTTCGACGAACCCCAACGAGCCATCACACCGGGCCAGGCAGCCGTTTTCTATCGTGAAGATGTCGTGCTTGGCGGAGGATGGATCGAACGGCCTGAATTTGCGTAACCCGGATCCTTGGAAACGTACTTCAACTACTTTACCGAAATCGAACGACACTACCAGACGCGGAAAGAAAGCTTCACGCTCCTCTCTACTCTGGATTGGGTCCTGATCGAGACCTGGAAGGAGCAGGGCATCCCTCTGGAAGTGGTCCTTCGCGGAATGGACCGCGCTTTCGAGAAAGCAAAGCGGCCCGTTGGGTCGCTCGCGTATTGCGCGGGAGCCGTCGGAGAGGTCCGCGAAGAAACCCGGAACCTGCGAACCGAGGCGCCGGAACCGCCGAAGTTCGAAGGCCATGAGGTGCGTTCCTATCTTTCACGGTTGGCGGCGGGTGTCGAAGCCCTCGACTCCAGGTTCCCCGAATTCAGCGCACGATTCCGGGCGATCGGGGAATCCATCGTCTCCATCGATTTCACGGAACTGCGTTCCGCGGAGAGTGCGCTGAACGCGCTCGAGGACAAGCTGCTGGCCCTTCTTCAGATCGCCGGGAGCGAGCCCGACCTGATCGGGGTCCGGCAGGAAGTGGATCGCAACCTGGCCCCGATGCGAACCCGGATGACGGTCGATCAGATCGCGAGGCTCGAACAACAGTACTGGAAGAGAATGCTGCTCGAACGCTTCGACGTTCCCCGTTTGAGCCTCTTCTACATGATTTGAATTCACTCATGCAGATCCAGATCGAGAAACTCGTCTACGGAGGCACTGGAATGGCGCGCACACCGGATGGCGTCGTCTTCGTGGACAAGGTGATCCCCGGGGAGACCGTCGAAGTCGAGCCGGTCGAAAAGAAGAAGGACTACACGGTCGCGCGTCTTCGCCGCGTCGTCGAACCATCGGAAGCACGGCGCGTTCCCCAGTGTCCGAACTTCGATACGGTCGGATGTTGCGGGTGGGACCACATCGGGTACCGAGACCAGCTCTCGTTCAAACTCGGCATCATCCGGGAGTCGCTCCAGCGCCAGGGCAAGATTCACTGGGACGGTCCGATTCCCGTCGTTTCCGGTCCGGAACGAGAGTACCGCCTCCGCGCGACGTTCCGTGTGGTCTCGACTCCGGAAGGGCCGCGTCTGGGATTCGTCCGGGAGGGGACCTCCACGGCGGTTCCGATCGATCGATGCGCCGCCCTCATGCCCGAGTTGAACCGGTTCATCGGCGATGCCAGCCGGGCGCTCGAAGACCGGGATATACAGGGAATCGACACGATTCGGGCCGTGGTCTCTCCGGACTCCGGACTGGTGGGGGCAACGATCCACAGGGGTCCGGAAAGGATCCGATGGACCGACCGCGATCCACTCACGGCCGTGGATGGGATCGAGTACCGTTTGCGGGCGGACAGCTTCTTTCAACCCAACCGGTATCTGCTCCAGAAGGTCGCGCGCGAGGTGACCGGCGCGGTCGGCGACACGTCACCCGTCCTCGACCTCTTCGCCGGGAGTGGGTTCTTCTCCCTTCCCCTGGCCCGCGCGGGCGCCCACGTGACGGCGGTCGAACGGAAGTCGGTATCCAACGCCAAGTGGAATGCCCGCCACAACAAGATCCCGAACATCCGCATGGTCAAGTCATCGGCGTGGGCCTTCCTTCTGAAGTCGCCCATGACGCCGGGAGCCGTCATTCTGGACCCCCCGCGTACGGGAGCGTCGAGGAACGTCGTCGGCCGGGTCGCCGAAACGCGCCCTCGACGAATCGTCTACGTTTCGTGCAACCCGACAACCTTCGCGCCGGAGGCACGGGTCCTTCTCGACCAGGGTTTCGAGATGAGGTCGCTGACGTTCGTGGACCAGTTTCCGGGAACGCCGCACATCGAAACCGTCGCAGTATTCGAGTCCTTGAATTAAACTGACGCCGCCCTCTCGCGACCAATTTCGACCCGGGTGAATCCTCTCGCTTGGCCACTGGCGGCGTTGATCGCCGGAATTCTCGCGGCCCCGTTCCTGGAAGAACGATCGGTCTGGGTCGCGCTTCCCGCCGCGGCAATACTGGGCTGGCTGCGTCCGAAGTTCCTCGTCGTCGCGGTCTTTCTCGCCGGCGCCGCCTCGAAGTCGATTGCCGATCAAACGCCCCCACGGCTGGGCGACGACGGGTACGCGGCACGCGTCGTCGGCCGCGTCGCCCGAGCGCCGGAACAGACCGCGCGCGGTTTCACCATGACGCTCGACCTCCAGAGCGTGAACGGCAACCCCGTTTCCGGGCGCGCGGAGGTCGGCTACTTCCCGGAATCGGAGACCCTCCGCGCTCTGTTCGAGCAGCATGGGTTGGGCTCGGGCGACCGCATCGAAATCCTGGTGAGGCTTCGCCCCCCCTCGACGTTCCGCAACCCGGGAGGCTTCGACTACAGGCGGCATCTCGAACGCCGGGGCGTCTTTTGGACGGGCACGCTGCGCAATCCGCGCCTCGTACACGTTGTCGAAAGAGGACACCATCTGCCCGGGGCGTTGCGGAACGGTCTCGCTGGTCGAATCGCCGGCCGGATCGACGGCGGACCCGAAGTTGAAGCCCTGGCGCTCGGAATGGTTCTCGGTCTGGACGATCAGCTCGGACCCGACGCCGAGGACCGTTTCGAGCGCGCCGGCCTCATTCATCTGCTCGTGGTATCGGGATTCAACCTGGCGGTGGTTGCCGGAGCCGCGCTGTGGATCGGCCGCCGCCTGGGGTGGGGCCGCCACCGGAGATCGTTCCGCCTCGTCTTCGCCCAGGTCATCGTGCTCGCGTACGCGGCGCTGGTCGAGGGCGACGCGCCGGTCCTCCGCGCAACCATCATGGCGAGCCTGCTGATCCTGGGGACACTGATCGACCGCGGGTACCACATCCTCACCGCGCTGGTCGCGAGCGTGTTCATCATTCTCGTGTTCGACCCGGCGTCGATCGAAGAATCGGGATTCCACATGACGGTAGTGGCCGTGCTCGCGATCGACCGGCTGGCGGCCCCCCTCATCCG
>CAZTTI010000569.1:0-4160 GCA_964615925.1 uncultured Solibacteraceae bacterium | reverse complement strand
AGTTGTCCCGGTTGTCGCCCATGGCGAAGTAGTGACCCTCCGGCACCACAATCGCGTCACCGGCCATGAAGTCCTCGTACCAGTACGGGTCCTCGACTCCTCCGGTGATCCGCGTTCCCGGATGAGGTCGCGGGGGGAAATAGTCCCGCAATGGATCCGCGTACGTCCCCGGAGGACTCATGTGGATCTTGTAGGGCTCGTCGAGCGCTTCGTCGTTGAGGATCACTTCCTTGTTGATAACGCGGACACGGTCGCCCCCGACGCCGATGACCCTTTTAACGTAGTGCATGCTCCGGTCGAGAGGATAGCGGAAAACGACCACGTTCCCTCGCTCGATCCCGCGAACCGGGAGAATCGGGTCGACGATGGATCCCGGAGTCCCGAACGCGAACTTGTTGACCAGGAGATGGTCTCCCACGAGGAGGTTGTTCTCCATCGAAGGGGTCGGGATCTTGAACGCCTGGACGATGAACGTCGTTCCGAACAGCGCGAGGATGACCGTAATAACCAGCGATTCGAAATACTCGCGCCCGGTAGACTTGACCGGATCCTGGCCACCGGACCGACCTGACGATGCTGTGCTCATATCCTCGTTGAAACCTCGTGAATCCACTATATCGTGGTTCCGTCCCGGGGACCACCCGCGGGCTCGCCGTCCGGGGCCGGGGTCGAGGCCGATTCGGTGAATTGCGCCGGATTGCGCCAATGCCTGGCCAGAGCGTCCATGGCGGCGCGCTGTTCAGCCGATTTCTTCGTGGGGCCCTGCGCGGTTCCCGAGACCTCGCCGTCGATCAGGACCGCCACCGTGAACAATCGCTGGTGGCTGGGGCCCACCTCCTCGATCAACTGGTAGCGGGCCGGCGGACGGCCCTCCCCCTGAAGCCGTTCCTGAAGCACCGATTTGAAGTCGGAGACCGGTTCACCGGAAGCGACGGACTCGCGCACCTGCGCGCTGAACAGACTGGCGATGACGCGGCGGACGGGCTCGATCCCGCCATCGAGGTAAACGGCCGCAATCAGTGCCTCGAACGCGTCGACGAGGAGCGCCCGCTTCTCGCGTCCCCCGGTTTTTTCCTCCCCCTTTCCGAGTCTCAGGTGTGGTCCGAGGCCGATTCGGTCGCTCGCGAGCACGAGGTTCGCCGCGCTCACGACGAAAGCCTTGATCCGGGAAAGCTCGCCTTCGCGAAGGTCCGGCCGCTCGCGGTAGAGCATGTCGCTGATCAGAAACCCGAGGATGGCATCTCCCAGGAACTCGAGCTGCTCGTTGTCCCCGTGACGGCGTCCCGAGCCGGACGGGCGGGAGCGCGCCGGGTCACGCCCCCTGAGGATACGGCGTTCGTGCGCGAATGAGCTGTGTGTCAGGGCCTGCTCGATGAGGGCGCGGTCGACGAATCGGTACCCGAGCGCCTGTTCCAGCAATTCGAGACCGGGACCTTCGGTCCGTTCGGCGTCGCGAGCGGTGAACTCGTCCATACCCGCGATTTCAGCAACCCCCGCCGTACGGGCCGGCAAGGCCGCTCTCCGCGGCCTCCCGCGCATTGTTCGTGTTGTCCCCGATCTCCAGCGCGGCGCGGTACCGCTCCATGGCGGCCTCGCGCTGGCATCCGATGTCCTGGATCCGCCCGAGGAAGATGTGCGACCAGGTCTTCATGCCCGCGTCCGCCGAGTCGCTCTCGATGGTTCGCAGGAAATAGTCCGTCGCGGCTTCCGGGTCGCCCTCGCGGCTGGCGAGCAAACCCATGCCGTAAAGCGCCGGTCCATTTTCTCCGCCGGTCTGGTCGAGAACGTCTTCGAACGCCTGGCGCGCCGCGACGTCGTCGCCGGAATTGAACGCCTGCTGCCCTGCGGCGAGGCGGGACCGGATCGGATCGGGCTGCCGGACCGGAGGCGGAACGACGGCACGCGCCACGATGGTTTGCGGAGGATCGATCGCGAAAAACGTCGTGTCGAAACGCTCCCGCTCGTCCTCCAGATCCAGCTCCCGGACGATGTACTCGAAGTGCCGCGCCATTCCGGCCGGCCGTGTTTCGTAGTCCTTCAGCTGGTCCACGAAAAACGGCAGAAGCAACCTACCCGAACGATAGCCGGCGGCGATCGCGGCATTCGCCTCCTCTTCGCCGAGCTCGTCGATTCGGACTTCGACCGCGCGGATCAACGATTCGATGACCATGATTTCGAAGTCGTCGACGTGCTCGCCGGAGACGTCGTCCGCCGCGTCGAGCCAGTCGAGCATGTCCTCGCTCCTTCTCAGTTCGGCCCGGCTGCGGGCGACGATGGGGTCGAGAACGAGGTGCAGGTACGCGTGCCGCACATCCGACTCCGGAATCTCCGCGGAAGGCCCCAACACCAGGTAGAGGTTGTCGGGGTAGTTCTTGATATGCACGCTGTTGACCGGGGCCGTCAACTCGAGATAGGCGACCATCCGCCGGCCGTCGCGGGGTCCGGGAAGCTCCCTCAGGTACGCATTGGCCTGCTCCACCATGCGGCGCAACGGGGGGATCATGCGATCCAACTCCGCGTTGTAGGCCGGCGCGAGACGCGTCCACAGCTGGATGATATCGGCCTCCCGATAGAACTCGCTGACCAGGGGGGCGAAATCGACCAACTCCCTTGCCTCCGGAGGGGTGAACATGCCTTCCGTGGCCAGCGTCATCTCGGGAGGATCCCTCAGGCTCAGCGCCAGCGCCACGTAGCGGGAGAGTTCGTCCTCTTCGGGCCCGTCGGCGCGATGCTCTTCGAAGAAGGCTTCGAGCCGCGCCACCAGTCCGGGATCGAGCGACTCTAGTTCCTCGCGAACCTGGCGGCGCACGGGATGGTAATCCGACGCCAGTTCGACGTCGAATCCGGCCGCGTTGAGCGCCGCGACGACGGTAAAAATCCGCAAGTTTCGTTCGAGAGACGCGCTAGAATTCGCGTTTTGCGCCTCGGACGCCAAGGATCCCGAAGACGCCATTACAAAACCCGCGATCACGGTCAGGATGATCGATCGACGCATCCCGGAATAATATCAGGAGCACATGGAATTCGGCGTATCGTCGTTCGGGTGGCGCGCTCGGCCGCTCGACGCCACACTCTTCGAACGAATCCGGCTGTCCGGATGGGAAAGGATCGAGCTGTTCGCCAACCGCCCCCACCTGGACTATTCCGACACCCGGGTCCGCCAAGACCTCGCGGGCTGGATTTCGGGAAGCGGTGTCCGGAAGCTGGACCTCCATCTTCCGTTCTGCGAACCCACCGGCTCGCGCCGGATCCGGTGGATCTCGGCTCTTCAGGAAGAGGAACGCGAACGTCAATATGCCCTCGACGAAACCCGCCGGGCCCTGGAACTCACCGATTTCGTCCCCGTGGAGAACGTCATCGTCCACCTTGGCCTTGACGGGCAGCCCTTTGGGCCCGTTCTCGTCGAATACGCCTATCGCCTGATCGACACGATCCGTTCGTTCGCCGGCGTCCACATCCTCCTCGAAACGCTCGAGAACGAAATCGCCACCCCGGCAAAGCTCGGCGAGTTACTGGAAGTCGCCCGGTTCGACGAGGTCGGCGTCTGTCACGATGTCGCCCACACGCGATTCGATGGCACCCTCGTCGGGCGCGTCGCCCGGATTCACCTGAGCGATCCCGGGGCGGGCGCGGACAAGCATCGCCTCGGCGCCAACGACGACGAAACCTGGGCAGCACTGGTTGAAACTCTGGTCCGGTTCGACTACCGGGGGGACGTGGTCTTCGAGGTGGCCGAGATGGACCTGGACCGGATCGACGGCGTACGATCGCGCATTGTGGATCTCACCGGCGAGGCGGGCAACTCCCTGGAGGAGTTTCGGAGACGGCATCGCCTGGCCCGCCCCGTATCGGAGGAAGAATGAACCGCGTCTACATCGAGAACATCGGCGGGAACGACGGGCAGGAGGTCACGCTGCGCGGCTGGCTCCACAACAAGCGTTCGAGCGGAAAACTCCAGTTCCTCATCGTCCGCGACGGCACGGGATACATCCAGGCCGTCGTGTTCAGGAAAGCCGTCGGTGAAGAGATCTTCCAGCTCGCTTCAGACCTGACCCACGAATCCTCGATCGAGGTCACGGGCAAAGTCCGGTCCGACGACCGGGCGCCGGGGGGATTCGAACTCGACGTCACGGGGTTGCATGCGCTCCAGATCGTTCCCA
>CAZTTI010000568.1:0-4949 GCA_964615925.1 uncultured Solibacteraceae bacterium | reverse complement strand
GATTCGCGGATCGCCACGAGCATGCTGCCGTAATCGACCGGTTCGGATCGTTCCTGAGCACGCGCCAATGTGACAATCTCGTCCCCGCGCTCGGACAACTCCACGGTGATCCCCACGATCGAACCGGCGGTTTCTTCCGGGATGAGCAGTGGAGACGCCTCGATCGTGAGCGACTGCACGCGCCCGAGGACGTCGGCGACGTCGAGCATCGTGTCCGCCACGCGGAAGAGGCGCGCGTCTTCACCCGGCGCCATCTGCCTCCGTGGTCCGGAGCATCCCGCGAGGATGGCGCCGACCACAAGCAGGAGTAGAGCAATCGCAATCAGACGGATCATGGCCAGAGTCTTCGCGGACATCATCGGTATCCTCACGTCAATAGTGCCAGAGCACGTTTTGCGGCATGCTGGGATCGTCGCCCACGTGGACAAAGGTTCGGCCCACCCCGATCCGGTTGAACCCGACCAGAGGAGCCTTCGTGACGATCGCGAACTGCATCGTCGACGTGGGTGCATGGATGTCCACGCCACGGCCCCGCGTGTGCTCGGAGTCGGGCTTGGATCCCTTCAGACTTGCGTTGTGCTCCTCGGTCCGGAATCCCGAGTTGATCTTGAATGGGAAGCCGCAGAGTTCCCGCAGAACGTCCAGCTTCGCCACGAACACCGGGTTCATGCGCTCGCCGGATCCCGGGAGGTCCGGACTATCGAACTCTTCTGGTTTGAAATGCATCCACATAGTTAGTCCTTCGGTGGTTCCGGGAACGGGAGTTCGAGCCCCCGGCCCGCGAGGATCATACAGTGCGTGACCCATTGGCGGAACCCCCGGAGCCGGCTAATCTCTGCCCCCTGGCTCTGAATGTTCCGCTGCAACTCGCCCTTATCGATCAGTTCGCAGTGCTGATAGTGTTCGATGGCCCGTTTTTCGATGCTGTCGATCCATCGATTCGACACACGGATTTTGGCCAGCAGGGTTTTCTCCGTGAAATCGATCTTCTGGAGGAGGACTTCGGTCGATTTCCGATGGCCGTACGCGATCAGTCCACAGAAAATTGTGCACGTGATCGGCACTACGATCGCGGCAATGGAGATCAGCAGTGTTGTTTCGGAATCCATCGGTCTCTTCTCCGTTTTGAAGACTACTACAACGCCCGTTCGTGTCAATTCCCGAATGCTCTATCCGCCAATCACTTCGGAAGCGATCGCCGCGAACCCGGTTGTGATTTCCTGACTTGCGTTCGCCCAGTCTGAGAAGGCCATCATGTAACGGTTCTCATCGGTCAGCACGAGAGCCTCGGTCACCTGCCGCTCGCGCACGCCGTTCGCGCCGGCGCCCACCGCGAAGTTCATCCCGGATCCGACGAACACGCCCCATCCCACGATGACCCAGAGGACATCCCAATAGTAGGTTGTGGGATCGGTGTTCGCCGGGTGCGTCGCCTGCACGCGGACCGCGAAGTTGGAATCGAGAAGCTCGGCCTTCGACCATGCGTTGTCGTTGGTCAGGGTGTAGGTGCGCCCGTTCAGGATGACCAGAGACATCACCACGGGAGACTCCGTTTCCAGAACGCAGTGCTGTGCCAGAGGTGTCCCGTCGTCCACCCCCCGGGCGCACTGCGTCGCGTTCTGGCCGACCCGGCCGATGTTCGCGCGGATCTCGACGGAAATGATGATGGCGTCATCTGGGAGGACCGAGTCGAACCCGAAGTCGCCGACCTCGAGCACGGCCGTGGCTCCCGACGAATTCAGAGTGACTTCGGTCGTGTCGTTGTCTTCGGCCAGGATCTTTTCCGGGTCGGTCCACGATCCGGAGACCACCGACTGTGTTGTGGGCAACTGCGTCGCCACCTGACTGCCTTCGTCCGCCGCGCCGGCATCGAGCAGTTCCAGTTGCGCCGACCCGCCCAACTCCCACGCCGTTGCCTCGACGCGGAAAACCGTCCCGATCGCGAACTTCGAATCATCGTGGAAGTACCGCTGCTCGACACGGTTGCGCGACGTCGCCGTGGAGTAGCCAAACAGGTCCATCGTCAGCGGGTGGTAGAAGATCGCCCGGGTCGCTTCAGTGACGAGCGGGTAGATGGCCGTCCGGTGCCGGACTCCGAGGTCGTTCGAGGTTCCAGCCGACTTCCACTGCCGCGTCTCATATTCGTGAGTATCGACGAGCGCGGATGTCGGGATGTCCACGGTCTTCCGTTCCGGGGCCACCGCGTGAAGACTTCCCACCGTCGACCCGGTGAATACCAGCGCCGTTCCCGGGACGATCGCGTCCGCAGTCCGGTCGAAGAGAGCGATCGTGATTTCATCTGCCGGTGTGTTGCCCGACTCGGCCGCCGCGATCGCCTCCCACCGCCACGTGTTGACCGTGCTCCACTTCTCGGCCTCATACTTCCACGATCGATAGCGGTAGTCCTGATTCGAGGAGCCGTCGTATCCGTATCCTCCCGTCTGCTCGGCATCTGCCTGCCACGCCCACCAATCGTTTTCCTCCGAGTTCCCGAAGCCGCCGCCGCTGGAAACGCCTCCCGACGTCATGAGAATCTGCGAGACCACCTGAGTGCTGTTCACCACGTCGAAGAGCACCACAGCTTTGGTCACCTGGACGAAGCTGTTGAAGGTCGGGTCCGCCCCAAACTTCAGCATGAGTTTTTTCTGCGTCGCCGGCCGCGTGAACGCCACCCGGTACCGCTTGTACTCCCCGGTGTTCACGACGATCTCGGCGTACTCCGTCCCCAACTCGTCCACAAGGAAAATTGAGTTGGTGTCGTTCGCCGGGTCGGACGTGTCGTTGATAGCGACGATCTCGAACCACGATGCGACGATCCCGTTCCACTCGGCCGGGTTGTAGTCGACCTGCGTGCTGAAATACGTGGTTTCGATGTCGTCGATTGCGTACATCAATTCGAGGTTCAGGAGAGACAAAGTCACCTGCCCGGTGATTCCCACGACCTCGAGTTCCGGAGGAGCGATCGGCAGTGCCGGCTGTGCCAGCGCCCGCAGGTCGACCACGCGCTCCCGCAACCGTTCCGTGATCTGGTACAGACGGACCGGGAGCAAGAGGATCCCTTCAATGGTGTGTGTGATCAGAACGAACTCGCCCAGTTCGATCTCGTCCACGTATTCGGGACCGGGCGATCGCCACATGTACCGGTAGGAGCCGAGCGACATTACGGCCGCGCGTCCCGCTGCCACGTGCTGCGCGGTCAGGAAGTCCCGGACGAAGAAGAACTTCACCTCTTCTTCTTCGATGAACAGGTCCCGCAGCGGTTCACCGCTGGAATCGAGAACCGGATCCCCATCCGAGTCCACGACCATCGAACCGAGGGTTTCCTGATCGTCGACGTTGTCGTACGTGTCGATCTCTGCGAACTCGCCCGTGGCGAAGTTGTGGAAGTAGTGGTAGCGGATGCGGTTCGCGACCGGGTCCGGGTCTTCCCAGAAGAAGGTTTCCTTGAGAATCCCGAACTTGTCGTCGATCAGCGGCTCGAGGCCGGTCGGTTCCTGATTCCACTGGATCTGGACCAGCCCGGCGCGGCTCGCGATCAGGCTCAGGTTGAACGACGCAAGAAACTGTCCCAACCATGCGCGGAAGGTGATCGGCCGGACGATCGCGCCGTCACAGAGGTACGGAGAACTCGCCGAGGAACTGTCCTCGATTGCGGCCTCCACTTGCGCGTGCGCGATCAACGCGGCATCCCGGTCCAGAGAGGTGGCTTCGATGATCGCGTCCCTTCTGAGGACCTCCTCGACCACGGGAATGCCCGGTGCCATCTTGCGGAGGAGCACCACCTTCAGCATTGTGTACAGGATGTCGACCGGGTTCCGGATTGCCGTGGGAAAGAACTGCTGGAACAGGTGCGAGAAGACAATGCCCTTCGCGTCGACGCGGATTTCCGTCCCGGTGTCCTGCGCCACCCCGAAGTCGACGAACTGGAAATCGTAGAACGCGTTTTCGAAGAACTCTTCCTCGGCGGTAATGGAGTACTCCCCCGGATCGACCACCGAGAACTGTTCATCGGACGGCGCCTTCCGGTACACCGTCGTCACCTCTTCCAGGTCGGTGATCATCAGCGCCCAACGCGTGTCGCTGATCCGAGGCAGCCGGATCACACCGGACGGGTTGTCGATCGGCGAGAGGCACTCTCCGAAGATGACCGGGATAAACCCTTCGTCGGTGCCTTCCGGGAGTGCCGGGAAGCGGGTGCGGTTGATCAGGTTCGGGAAGAGGAGATCATCGACCCAGCCGAAAGTGGTGTCCCGGATCTCCAACTCCATGTAGCCCGGGCCCCGGATCGCCTTGAAGATCTCGCCGCTGAAAATCGTGAGGCCGCTCGAGACGCCCGAGCCTTCGTAGAACCGGATCAGGTTCACCCGCCGGCGCCGCGCCGTGTGCCCGGTGAGCAACCCGCGCCAGTAGCCATCGATATCGTCGACCCGGATCTTCGCGTCCGCCGTCCGCGACATGCCCGAAGGGATCGGCAGCGACCGATCGATGTATCCCCAGTCGAGCACGCGGCCCTCGAAGTACTCCGTCGGGGAACGCACGTCGGTGTCGGAGATTCGTTCTTCACCGGTGTCCAGAAAGACCCGGGCGATGATGATCCAGTTCGCCATGAATTAGCTCGCCACGTCGAGGCCGACGACCTCGCTCGAAATCCGGATGATGTAATCCAGCACGGCTTCCTCCGGACGGTCGTCCAGTTCCTTCGGTTCGAAGTCCTGCTCTTTCCGGCAGTAGTGGACCTCGGATTTGGAAACGTCTGGAATGAAGGTGAACGGAAGTTCCATCCCCTCCACCGCCGCGTCCAGTGTCCGGAACGCTTCCAAGTCCGACTCGATCACGCGGAACGCAAAGTCCCGCACCTCGCGCCGCCATTGGTGCCGCACGTACCGGACGCCCCGCTCCGTCTCGTGCACGATCTGTTCACGGCGCCGTCCCCGCAGCCCGCCGTAGCG
>CAZTTI010000567.1:0-2641 GCA_964615925.1 uncultured Solibacteraceae bacterium | reverse complement strand
ATGTTCGGATCGATGGGCAAGGCGTTTCACCCCGGCCGGTCCGCCCAGAACGGCTACGCGGCGGCGCTCCTGGCGGAGGCCGGGTTCACGGCCGGCGTTCACGGAATCGAAGGGCCGCGCGGGTTCGCAGCCGTACTCGCCGCGGAGTCCGACCTTTCGAAGGTGACCCGGAATTTCGGGACCGACTTCGGGCTGAGGCGGAACACGTACAAGCCGTTTCCTTGCGGGATCGTCGTCCACCCGACCATTGACGGAGCGATTCAGCTCCACCACGAACACCATCCGGCGTCCGAGGCGATCCGGCAGGTGCGTCTGGGCGTCGCGCCCATCGTCCTCGACCTGTGCAACAAGCAGACGATCACGAAAGGTCTCGAGGGCAAGTTCTCCGTATACCACGGCGCCGCCGTGGGGCTGGTCCGGGGGAAGGTGGGGTTGAACGAATATACCGATGAGGCCGTCGCAGATCCCGAGATCAAGAGGCTGCGCGAAACGGCCACTGCGGCCGTGGAACCCGGGACCACCGCCGATCAGGCGCGCGTCACCGTGGAACTCACGGACGGAACCGTCCTCGAAAAGTTCGTCGAGCAGTCCCTCGGGAACATCCACCGGCCGATGTCGGACGTGCAACTGAGCGACAAGTTCCGGGACCAGGCGACGCGATCGCTTCCGGAATCCGACCTGGATGAACTGATCGAAACGACGTGGCGGATCGATGAACTTCAAGATGTGAAGGAACTGATCGAGCGCTCCGTTCCGGACGCACGCTCTGGTACACTTCCGTGAGACCGTTCCTCCGGTCCGGGTTCCGCCCATGAAAATCACCTTCAGCTAGTCATCCTCCAGGTCGCTTCCTGAACGTCCGGCGTCTGTTGTTGCCGCCGTTCAGGTCCGCCGCGCTTCGCGGCATGCGTTCCCGTTTTTTCGTTCGCCGGAGATTCGAAGCGATGAGTAAGCTGAAGTCCGTTCTGGACGCGGTGAGAGAGTCCGTGTCCGGAACGGAACAGGACTTCACCCAAGGCAGCCTCAATCGCGGCGTCGTGCTGCTGGCCATCCCCATGGTCCTCGAGATGGTGATGGAGTCGGTGTTCGCCGTCGTCGACGTCTTCTTCGTGTCGCGGCTGGGCGCCGACGCGATCGCCACGGTGGGACTGACCGAAGGGCTGCTGACGTTGATCTACGCGGTTGCGATCGGCCTCAGCATGGGAACGACGGCGATGGTCGCGCGGCGTTACGGCGAGAAGAATCCGCACGAAGCCGGAGTTGTCGCGCAGCAGGCGATCGTTCTGGGAACCGTCATTTCCCTGGTCGTCGGCGTCGCGGGGGGATTCGCCGCGCCCCAGCTCCTCGAACTGATGGGAGCGACGGCCGAGGTCGTCGAAGCCGGAACCGGCTACACGCGCACGTTGATCGTCACCAACGTGGTGATCATGCTCCTGTTCCTGAACAACGCGTCGTTTCGCGGCGCCGGGGATGCGAGCCGGGCGATGCGCGCGCTCTGGCTGGCCAACGGGTTGAACATCGTCCTCGACCCGTGCCTGATCTTCGGGCTCGGCCCCTTCCCGGAAATGGGACTGACGGGCGCCGCCGTCGCGACCACGATCGGGCGCGGGACGGCCGTCGTCTACCAGATGGTGTTGCTGCTCGGGAGCGGCGGCCGCCTCCGGATCGACGGCGTGCGGATCGTACCGGACGTGTTGCGCGATCTCTGGCGCGTGTCGGTCGGTGGCATTCTGCAGTTCCTGGTTGAAATGGCGAGCTTCGTCGCCCTCGTGCGGATCGTGGCGCTCTTCGGCAGTACGGCCCTGGCCGGCTACACGATCGGCATTCGCATCATCATCTTCGCGTTCCTGCCCGCATGGGGTTTGAGCAACGCCGCGGCGACGCTCGTCGGCCAGAACCTCGGCGCGCGGCAGCCGGAACGCGCCGAACGCTCGGTCTGGCTGGTCGGCGTGTACAACATGATCTTTCTCGGAGCGGTCTCGATCCTGTTTGTCGCCTTTTCCGATCCCCTTGTCCGGGTGTTCACCAATGACACGGAGGTGATCGCGTTCGGCGTCGACTGCCTCGAGATCATCAGCTACGGCTACATCGCGTTTGCATGGGGGATGGTCACCGTCCAGGCGTTTAACGGCGCGGGAGATACGATGACGCCGACGTGGGTGAACCTGTTCTGTTTCTGGCTCTGCCAGATCCCACTCGCGTATTTCATGGCCCAAAACCTCGGGATGGGACCGCGCGGCGTGTTCTGGTCGATCTCGATCTGTTACACGATATCGGCCGTCGTGGGGATCGTCCTGTTCCGGCGGGGACGGTGGAAAGCGCGGGAGGTGTGATCACCTCCGGCCACCGTACGCCGCAAAGAACGCCGCACCCGAAATTCCCGAAATACACGGCGTTTCGTCGGCGTTCTGGAACTTTCTGGACTTTCGGTCTTGCCCGCCCCCGGGATGGCGGCTATTATCGGTGAACCCAAGCGTCAAGGAAGCGCTTTCAACATCGGTGGAACCGTCGTGCACGATCTCCCTTTTCCAAAACGCGTGCTGCTGGCCGCGCTTGCGTGTCTTCTTCTGGTCTTTCCTCACGGGATCGTCCAGGGGCTGCACGCACAGTCCGCGTCACCCGTGCATATCGTGCGCCCCGT
>CAZTTI010000566.1:0-2657 GCA_964615925.1 uncultured Solibacteraceae bacterium | reverse complement strand
CGCGTCGACAAGGCCCGATCCCGCGACAGCGGCGGCACAGGCCTGGGACTGGCGATTGCGCGGCATGCGATCGAGAGCCAGGGAGGAACACTTTCCGTCACGAGCAAGCTCGGGAGCGGCTCGACGTTTTCCATCCGGATTCCTGCGGCTCGCCCGACGCCGAAAGCGTCCATCGCGCACGGACCGCCAGCGGGCGTTCGGATTTCAGACTGAGTTTGCTTCCTCGACTCCGAACTGCCGGCCCGGACCGGCGCGTCACCAGCGTGTAAACTAGATTGGTGCAGCAGCTCCTCGATTTCCTGAACCAATACCCTTATCTCGATACGGTACTCGCGCTCACTGCCGTCGTCATCGTCGCGTGGATTGCGGACCGGATCGCCAAGCGCGTCCTGCTGGTTTCGGTCAATCGCATCGTTCGTGAGACCAACATTCGATTCGACGATCTCCTCGTCGAGCTGAACGTCTTCGGCCGACTCGCTCACATGACGCCAGCCATCGTCGTGTACTACGGGATCGACGCCGTGCCCCGAGTATCGGACAGCGTGGTCGCCTACGTTCAAAACGCGACCGAGGCGGTGATGATACTCATTCTGGTATCGACGGTCGCGGCGTTTCTGACTGCCGTGGAGCGGCACTATTCCAAGAGTCCTATCGCCAAGGGACGCCCGATCGAGGCCTACATCCAGGTCACGAAGATCGCGATGTACGTGATGGGGACGATCGTCTTCGTCGCGCTGCTTCTCGACCAGAGCCCCATCGTCCTGCTCGGTGGTCTCGGCGCCCTCATGGCCGTGGTGTTGCTGGTCTTCCGGGACACCATCCTTTCGTTCGTCGCAAGTTTACAGATGGCCAGCTACGACATGCTGCGAGTCGGCGACTGGATCGAGATGAACGAGTTCGGTGCCGACGGCGACGTCGTGGAGCTGAGTCTCCACACGGTCAAGGTGCAAAACTGGGACAAGACGATCACAGCGATTCCGACCCACAAGCTGATCGAACACCCGTACAAGAACTGGCGAGGGATGCAGGAATCCGGCGGGCGACGGATCAAGAGGTCGGTCTTCGTCGACATGAGCTCGATTCGGTTCCTGACGGACGAGGACCTCCGCCGGTTGGAGAATTTCGCCGTTCTTCGGGAGTACATTCGCGGGAAGCGGGATGAACTGACCCAATACAACAAGAAATACGCGGATGACCCGAACCTGGTCGTGAATGCGCGGCGGCTCACCAACATCGGGACCTTCCGGGCGTACGTGAAAGAATACCTCAAGAATCACACCCGGATTCGCCAGGACATGACGATGTTGGTGCGTCAGCTCTCCCCGACGCCCGAGGGGTTGCCGATCGAGATCTATGTGTTCACGAACACGACCCGGTGGGGGGAGTACGAAGATATCCAATCGGACATCTTTGACCATCTCTTCTCGATCGCATCCGCCTTCGAACTGCGCGTGTTTCAGGCGCCGTCCGGCATGGACTTCCAGCAGCTCCGAGCGAGGACCGGTGGCTAACGCCGCACGTCGGTTGAAGGGTAACACTCCCGGCCCGTTTTTCGTGGACGAGACCTGCATCGATTGCGATCTCTGCCGTCAGATTGCCCCAGAGGTCTACGTCGCGGATGACGGCCAGTCCGTCGTCGGCCGGCAACCGGAGACGTCCGATTCGGTCCGGCGTGCGGCGATGGCCTTGGTCGCGTGCCCTACCGCTTCGATCGGATCTTCGGATCCGGTGTCGAGCCGGCTCGCGGCGCGGGAGTTTCCCGAGCGCATCGACGAAGACGTTTACTTCTGCGGATACGCGTCGGAGAAGTCTTACGGCGCGAAGAGCTACTTCATCGTTCGTCGGGCAGGAAACGTCCTTGTGGATTCGCCCCGGTACGCGGGAGTGCTGGCTCGCGCGTTCGACGAACTGGGCGGTGTCCGGACCATGTTTCTCACACACCGGGACGACGTGGCCGATCATGCCCGCTTCAGGCGGCGCTTCGACTGCGAGCGGATCATTCACGTGGAAGATTCGCGGGGGATCGAGGCGGAGCGGCTCCTCTCCGGAGACGAACCCCAAAGTCTCGGGGACGACCTCCTTGCGATTCCCACGCCGGGCCATACGAAGGGGCACGCCGTCCTGCTCTACAGGGATCGTTTCCTCTTCACCGGAGACCATCTCGCGTGGTCGGACCGGTATGGTCACCTGATCGCATTCCCGAACCACAACTGGTATTCCTGGACCGCGACGATTCGGTCGATGGAACGTCTGAGAGAGTATCGTTTCGAGTGGGTTTTGCCCGGTCACGGCCGTCCGGTCCGCCTCACGGGTCCGTCGTCCCCGGAAATCGATCGTTGCGTGGACTGGATGCGGAGCGTTCGATGAATACAATCGGGATGAATACAATCGGATGCAGAGCCAGTTTCGCCGCGCTGCATCTGTTTGTCTTCCTGACGGTTGCTTCCGGCCAGACCCCGATCGAAACGCACGTCCTGGACAACGGCCTTCGTGTCGTCCTTTCCGAGGATCATCATGCGCCGACAGTTTCCGTCGCGGTCGCGTACGACGCCGGTTCGAGGAACGAAGCCGAAGGCGCGACGGGACTGGCGCACCTGATCGAACACATGATGTTTCGCGGTTCGGAGAACGTCGGGAGCGGAGAGCATTACGTCCTC
>CAZTTI010000565.1:0-2698 GCA_964615925.1 uncultured Solibacteraceae bacterium | reverse complement strand
CCTCCGATCCGGTGCCGGCCGAAGTTTACCTGCGCGAGTTCGTGGACGCGAGTGTGGCCCTCGGCAAGCACCACCACGAAGTGGGCCGGGACGCGGGCGCCGTCCTTTCTTCGACGCTCAACGGTGCGAAGTCGATGATGGGGTGGGCGGAGGGAGAAGACCCCTACCGCAACCTCAGTCCGCTCTACCGCGATTGGAGCGTGCTGGTTTCCATCGACGAAGGGAACCTTTCCAGCACGGGCCTGTTCCTTGACGTCGTGAAGGAACTCGAGGCGCTCGAGCGATCGCGCGAGATCGATCCCAACCAGATCCAGCCCGCCACGACGCTCGGCGGGCTGGACCGGATGAGGCGCACGCTCCGAACGGCCTCCGACAAGCTCATCCGCGGCGACGAGGGCTGGAAGTACTTCGACCACTACAGCGACGTGCTCTTCTCTTTTGCCGACGCCTACGCGCTCCGACGCGATCCGGAGCTCTTCCGCCTGCTGGTCGACGAGGCGGGTCTGGCCGCGTGGGAAGGCTTCGAGCGGGTGTCGGGGATGGCGACAGGAGACGCCCTGTCCGGCGCGCAACAGGAACTGATGAGCCGCGTGGCGTCTTACGGCTTCGATTTCGCCGAGCGGCTGGACTACTCGTCCCTGGTCGAATTCGAGTCCCAGTTCGTGGACCTCTCCGGCCGCGTCGTCCCCGGCGAGTTCCAGTGTGCCGTCAATGCGCACCTGGCTCAGGCCTACTACGTGCTCGGAAACCGGTCCCCGGACGCGGCCCGGGACTATTCGACCCACCTGGAAGAAAGTTGCCGCCTAGTTTCGGCCGGCGACCTGGAGATGCTGCGAGTCGACGTTCAGGAGAGAGTGCGATGAAGCGGTGCTTGCCCAAGCGGCTTTGGCCCGTGATCGTGGGATTGTTGTTCGTCCATCCGCTGGCGGCCCGGCAGGTCGCCGACGAGTTCCGGCCGTCTCCCGCGTTGAGAATCGAAATCGAGGACATCTACGCGACGCTCGAATCCCCGGCGTATTTCTACCTGGCCGGGAACTACCGGAAGCTCGCGGAAATGCAGAGCCGCGGGAACCTCATGGACGAGCAATACGCGCGTCTCTCACCCGACGACCGGAATCTCGAGTCTACGCTGAACGACAACGTGGCCATGCACGTCATGCTCGCTTTGGGGGGCGCCCGGATCGCGTACGACGACATGTACAACCGTCACCTCGACATCGCCCGCAGGCGGCTGACGGCGGCGCGGTTCTACCCGACGCCCGAGGCGCTCGAAACGGACCTGGCGAACGTGATCCGGGGCTACGAGGTCGGCGGGCAGAATCTGGCGGACGAATACGCCCGGGTCGTCGCCGAATATGCGGCGTATATCGAGGGTGCACGGCAGGTCGACCTGGTGTTCGATTACGCCGACTCACCCGCGCCGCGTCCCTTGCCGCTCGGAGGATTTCGGATTCAGCCCGCATCCGCCCAGGAAGCGTCGCCCGCCGTGCAGTTGTTCGCGGGGTCGCTGGATCTCCAACTGAACGATCCCATCGTCGAATATTGGTATCTGCGGTATTTCCGGGATGAGATCGCCGAGAATGGGTGGACGGCCGGGCCGACCGACTACTTCATTCCCGATGTGACCGACGCGGAAAAAGAGCGGTGGATGCAGATCGACCTGCCGGCGTTGTTCCAGAACGAGCGCCCGATCGAGGTCACTCTCTGGATTCCGAACGGCGCGTATACGCTCTATTCCGGCGCGCCGACCGGCGCGAACCTCACGGTGGGGGAGGAGTCTGCCGATCGCTATTTCGTGACCATGATCGGGGCGCCTCCGAACGCCCAGGTGGTCGTGCGCCCCGATCCGGGGACAACGGGGACCTGGCGCTGGACCCGGCCGGTGTGGACGGCGACCGACTTCAACTTCGGATTCAACGAACGCACCCGCAAGCCGGAAGGGACCATCGCGGGACGGGCCTTTCAACGCTGGAACGACCACGTAGGATTCCAGGCCCAGGGCGAAGCGGCCTTCCGTTCCCACGAGGACTTTGCCGCCGGCGCGGACCCGTCGAGCATCTCCTCACCCGACGCGTCGACGGATTTCTTCAGCAAGGAATTCCAGGCCGATTTCGGTCCCGTGCTCCAATACCGCGACTTCCAATTCGGGCTCTTCCAGAGCCTGCGATACGTGACGCGGGAGGATTGGGACGAGGGCGGGCTGCTCGGCCAGTTCGTCTTCGCGTTCAACTACCTCTTCGACCGGGGGAATGCCGGCTTGTTCGTGGCGCGTTCCACCTCGTCGGATGCCGTCGTCCAGCGCGTGTCCGTGGCCGAGGCGCTGGTCGAGGAGTCCTATCTGAGAACCATCAATCAAGTGGGTTTGAATTTCCGGGTGGCCGTCCACGACCTGTCCTACGTGGAAGGGACGATGGGGTACCTCGATTCCGAGGCCCGGCAGGACTTCGGCGGGGTGATCCGCCATGTGTTGCCCCCCTGGAAGAACGTGCGCTTCACCTATGAAGTGGCGGTCAACGAAAGCTTCGTCGGGCAGCGCGACTCCTGGCGGTTGGGGTTCGGAATCCGTCTGGGCGAGTGGGGTTCAACCGGTTCGGCCCCGGACGCCACGCCCCGCGACATGGATCTTCGTCCGATGTCGATCCCGCGGGTCCGGTATGAGCGCCTGACCCGGGTCGTCCGGGACGGCAACCGCCTCCCC
>CAZTTI010000564.1:0-8266 GCA_964615925.1 uncultured Solibacteraceae bacterium | reverse complement strand
CGGAAGGCCGAGGATCCCGACGACGCAGCGCGGTTGGGCGATGAACTGGGAAAGATGGTCTTCGGCCGGTAATGCCGAAGATCGCGGGGTTGGGCCGAGTTTCCTGAGGGGACTCGGGGACATCTGATCGAAAGAATGCGTGATCGCCGCATCACGCTCGAAGACCTGAATCGGCTTCGTCTCTGGATCGAATCGGACCCGGAAGTGCCCGATGGCATGTGGTACAAGGATTTCGGATCGTTCAAGCTCTGCGGCGAGGGTCAGTTCCCCAAGATCTTCCTTCTCCCAGGACAGCCCGCAAAGGGCATGAAGGTGTAGGAGAGCCCTCAGGGCGAACGCTCTTGGAGAACCGCCGGGTCGGCCTCTGGATACCCGGCAGCTCGCCTCCCCAATACCCGCTGGATCGCGTCGAGTATTGCGTCGAGTCTCTCGACCGCATCCGCGGCGAGGAAGCGAATGCCCGGGCGGATCCTGCAGGACGATCAGTTGGCCATAGTCGCCATTGATTCTAAAGAGCGGGAAACGGGATTCGAACCCGCGACTTCGACCTTGGCAAGGTCGCACTCTACCACTGAGTTATTCCCGCGAGGGCTCCGCCACCGGAGCCGGCACCGCCTGATTATAGGACTGTCCCCAACCGCGTTCAATAGCGCGCGGAATCCCCTGCCCCGTCCCGCCTGTTCACCGTATCCGATGCCCGAAACGCGTCCTCGATCAAACGGAAATGCATGGATCGGGATTCGAGCACCGTCACGGCCAGGATGTCGAACCGATACGGTCCCGCCGGCCGGAAGCGCCTCCGGAATTCTCGGGCGGCCCGTTCGATCCGCACGCGTTTGGGGCCGGTGACGGCGTCTTCGGGGTGGGCGTCGCGGCGGCGGGCCTTCACTTCGACGAAGACCAGCGTTCCTCCGTCATCGGCCACGATGTCGATTTCGCCTTCGCGGGCGACGTACGGGCAGGCGAGGAGCAGGAAACCCTGCTTGCGAAGAAAGAACGCGCCTTCGATCTCGGCACGGCGGCCGAGCGTCAGGCGGCGAGCGCCGAACGGCCAGTACTTGCCGAGGTGCCCTAGCGAAAACGCCAGCGGGTCCCCTCCGGCGTGTCTTCGATCACCACGCCCATCCCGGCAAGTTGATCCCGAACCTCGTCGGCCCGGGTGAAGTTCCGTTCGCGGCGGGCCTGGTTGCGCTGGACGATCAGATCCTCCACTTCGGATTCCTTCTGGGTATCGACGGCCCCCGCACCCGCATCCCCGGCCGGGGGAATGATACCGAGGCGATCGTCGACCTCTCCGATCCAGCTTTCGATCTCGTCGCGGATGTCGACGCCCAGCTCTTGATTGTCGATCGCGATGTTTCCCGCGCGGATCAGGTCGAAGAGCGCCGCCATTGCGACGGCCGTGTTCAGGTCGTCGTCGAGACCGGCTTCGAATTTTTCGCGGCTGGCCGCGAGCGCTTCCCTGATGGCCGCGCTGGAAAGCGGTGGGAGCGTGGACGACCGGAGCCGGAACCGGAACTCCCGGATCCGTTCGATGGACCGCGCCGCCTGTTCGAGGCCGGCAAACGTGAAGTTGAAGGGTTTCGAATACGGAGCGGAGACGAACATGTAGCGGATCGCGAGCGGCGAGAACCCGCGGTCGAGCAGGTCGCGCAACCGGTAGAAGTTGCCGAGCGACTTGGCCATCTTCTGGCCCTCGACGCGAAGGTGCTGCGCATGGACCCAGAAGCGCACGAACGGCCGGCCGGTGGCCGCTTCGCTCTGGGCGATCTCGTTGGTGTGGTGCGGAAACACGAGATCCACGCCGCCGCAGTGCAGATCAATGTTCGTCCCCAGATACTTCATCGCCATCGCGGAGCACTCGAGGTGCCATCCCGGGCGCCCGGTGCCTATCGCGGTTTCCCACCGCGGTTCGCCCTCGAGCTTCGGGGCTTTCCAGAGGACGAAATCCTGCGGTGACTCCTTGTCGTATTCATCCACCTCGACCCGCGCCCCGGATTTCAGCTCCTGCGTGTCCAGCCGGGCGAGGCGACCGTACCCGGGAAACTTCGAGATGCGGAAGTAGATGGAGTCTCCTTCGCGATAAGCGAAGCCGCGATCGACCAGTTTTTGGACGAGGTCGACCATCTCGGGAATGTGATCGGTGGCCCGCGCCAGGATCTCGGGGCGTTCGATGCCGAGCGTGTCGCTGTCCTCGAGAAACGACGCGGTGTACTTTTCCGTGTATGTCCGGATATCCACGCCTTCGGCGATCGCCTTCTGGATGATCTTGTCGTCGACATCGGTGATGTTCATCACCTCGGTCACCTTCCACCCCTTGCTGCGCAGGTGCCGGCGCAGGACGTCCTCGAAGACGAACGTCCGGAAATTCCCGATGTGGGCGAAGTCGTGAACGGTGGGCCCGCAAACGTACATCCGCGCGTTGGCGCCGTCGGACGGGACGAACTCTTCCAGGTTCCCGGAAAGCGTGTTGGTCAGCCTGAGCATCGTCAAGAAAAGACTGAATGTTAACATGAGGTTCCCCCGCCCTGCCGAAGTGAAACCAACGCCCCCGGCGCCGCGTCTAACCTCTACGTGTCGAAATATCTGCGTGTTACCATGACGAAGATGCTCGCGATAGCCTTTCGGAGCCTGGCGCTCTCGGCGGTTTCGCTCGGCTTTCTTTCCACCTTCGCTGCGGCTCAGCCCGCGATCCGGAGTGGTCCGGGCGAAACGACGACCGAGGAAGCCGAGGACTTCACGATCCGGGTCGGCGTGGACCTGGTCAACGTCCTGTTCACCGTCACCGACCGCGACGGCCGGCTCGTTCCCGGCCTGACGGCGGACGACTTCATCGTTGAGGAGGACGGCGTTCCCCAGACGATCCAGTACTTCTCGAGCGAAAGCGAACTTCCCCTGACGCTGGCCCTTCTGGTCGACACGAGCCCCAGCGTCCGGAGCGTCTTCGACGAGGAGAAACGGACGGCCAAGCGCTTCATGGAATCGATCCTGCGCCCCGAGGACCTCGCCCTCATCATTTCTTTCGACCTCTCGGTCACCCTGATGCAGGACTTCACCGGATCGGCACGCCTGCTCGGCGAGGCCATCGACGATCTCGAGTTGGGAGCCGACCGGAGCGGCACCTCGCTCTACGATGCCGTCTACCTGGCCAGCGAGGAGCGACTCGATGGCGAAGCCGGCCGGAAAGCCATCGTGCTGCTCTCCGACGGCGAGGATACGACCAGCCGCGTCCGCGAGGCCGAAGCCCTCATCGCCGCCCACGGCGCCGATGCCGTCATCTACTCGATCTCGAACGTTCGCCCCAGACGCGGCGGACTCTTCGGAGGGAACCAACGCACCGGAGACATCGACACCCTCCGCCGACTTTCCGGCGAGACCGGCGGCGAGATCTTCGAACTCGACCGGCGGGCGGACTTCGAGGAGATCTTCGAGCAGATCGCCGCGGAACTCCGGAGTCAATACAGCCTCGGTTATGTCTCGACGAACAGCGGCGACGGCAGCGACGACAACCGGGACTACCGCGAGATCCGCATCCGGACCAGGGACGACGACCTTCGCGTCCGCGCGCGGAGGGGATATTACGCGGACGGCTCCGCGGAAGACGCTAACGATGAACCCTGAAGGCGGCCACGGTTTTCGCTGCCGAACGTGGGTGGCCGGACTCCTTCTCGTCGTTCTGATCGCCGTACCCGCCTGGGCCCAGATCCGGTTGAACGTGAGCGAGGTCGTCGTCGATGTCAGCGTGCGGAACGACGACGGACGCTTCGTGCCCGGTCTCGACATCGACGATTTCCATGTCTTCGAAGATGACCGCCTGCAGGAGATCAGCGACCTCCAGGTGGATCCCGCCGCGCTTTCCGTTGCGCTCGTGATCGATACCGGGGTCGACCAGCGGTCGCTCGACTCGACCGTCGCGGCGATCCCATCCATCGTCGAATCGTTCGGCGACTTCGATGAGGTGGCGGTGTTCCGCTACGACAACGAGGTCTTTCGCATGATGGATTTCGGTGAACCCGGCGCGCCCATCGACCGGGAGTTCCTGCGCCAGACACTGGATCGGCTCGCCGAGTTCGTAGCGCAACCGGACGTGGTCGAAGGACGGGATCTGCGTCCCGGCGTGCCTCCGGTCGGGGGCGGGGTGAATCCCGTCCCGACGGCGACGATAGCTCCGGACCGCGACCGCCGGGTCCTCGACGACGCCGTCCTCGAGGCCACTTCGGCTCTGCGCCAGCGCTCCGACGAGCGGCGCCGGACCATCGTCCTCGTGACGGGTGGAATATCGGAGCGCAGCGAGGCCGACGTCGACGACGTCCGGCTGGCGTTGCTCGATGCCGGCGTCCAGGTCTTCGCCATCAACCTCAACGGCGGGTTGCTCCCGCGCATCATGAACCCGCTGGACAGCTACGCCAGCCTGGGAAGCTACGCCGGCTGGACCGGCGGCGCGGTCGTGAATGCCAACGGGAACGACCTGCATGCGGCATTCTCCGACGTCACCAATCAGGCCCGGAACCGGTACGTGTTGACCTACGTGTCAAACAACACGATCCCTCCCGGGCGGATCCCGTTTCGCGAGATCCGGGTCGAAGTTCCGGGATTCGACCGTGTCTCCCACCGGCTCGGTTACTACCAGGTCCCCTGACCGCCCCGATCCCGGCAAAAAGTGCGCTGGCGTAACTTTTGCGCTTGACACGCAAAAGTTACGCCACAATACTACCTGGGTATTCTTTGAACGGCCCCCAGAAGTTGTGGTTCGACGCTTCCGAATGGAGGACCGGAAAAGGATGCGAAAGCTCCGATAGGAAGGTCGCGTAAGACGGCCGGATAACAAAAAGGCGCAAAGACCGAGTTTTCACCAGGCTGCAGAATATGCAGCCTTTCCTTTTCCCTACACCGGAACGTCAAACCTCGTGCGCCGCCGCGCCCGGTCGGCGTGGCGATCGAGACCGAGGTCGATCAGGCGGGAAATCAGCGTCATTCCATCCACCCCGGCCTCGGCCCAGAGGCGCGGGTACTGGCTGATCGCCGTGAAACCCGGCAGCGTGTTGATCTCGTTGACGAGGAAGCGGCCGCTTTTCTTCTCGAGGAACAGGTCCACGCGCGCCATGCCCGAACATTCCAGGACTCGGAATGCGTCGAGGGCCAACCGCTGGGCCCCGCGAACCTGATCGTCTTCGAGACGGGCGGGAATGATGAGTTCGGAATCGTCGTCGATGTATTTAGCCCTGTAGTCGTAGAACTCCCGCGCCGGCCGAACTTCGCCCGGGACCGACACCTCGGGGTGGTCGTTGCCGAGGACGCTCAACTCGATTTCCCGGACGTCGAGACCGGCCTCGACCAGCACCTTGCGGTCGTAAGCGAAGGCCTCGTCGAGCGCGGCATCCAGACCTTCCCTGGAAGCGACCTTCGTGATGCCGACCGATGAGCCCAGGTTGGCGGGCTTCACGAACACGGGGTACGGCAAGTCCGACGCCCGGGTTTCCACGAACGCCGCGCGTCCGGATTCCAGAACGGTCCAGAACGGCCCGATGGGGAGCCCCGCGTCGCGGAGCAACCGCTTCGTCACGTCCTTGTCCATGCCGATCGACGAACCGAGAACGCCCGCCCCGACGTAGGGCATTCCGGCCATCTCCAGGAATCCCTGCAACGTTCCGTCCTCGCCGAAGGTCCCGTGTGTGATTGGGAAGAGGACGTCGAATTCGCGGGGAGCGAGCGGGTTCGGTGAAAGTTCGAGTGGCGACCCGTGTTCCATCGTGTCGCGAATGACCTCCGCCGGAGGCCTCTGTCCGATCCGGTCCGGCGGAACGAAGAGCCAACGGCCTTCGGGTGTGATCCCGACCGGCACCGGAACGAAGCGCGCGGGGTCGAGGCATCGAAGGATGAACTCGGCGGAGTGGAGTGACACCTCGTGTTCGCCGGAACGCCCCCCGAAAACCACCGCCACACGCAATTTCGTCATCGACCCGACCCCTTTCCAACCTGTCGAAACTCGTTCACGACCTCTTCGACGATGTCCCCCGCACGGGCGGCCTCCCGGGCGGTGACGTCCCTGTGCGTCACCATGCGCACGTGCTGCGGGTCGACCGGAACGGCCCGGACGCCGCGCGAGTCCAGCTTTCGGAGGAACGTCTCGGCATCAATCCCGACGGACTCGATCCCGAAGATCACGATGTTCGTCCGCACCAGCTCCGGAACGATATCGATTCCCGGAATCGAGACCAACCGTGCGGCGAGGCTCCGCGCGTTCCGGTGGTCCTCGATCAGACCGGCCGGACCGTCCTCGAGCGCGACGAGGCCGGCGGCGGCGATCACGCCGGCCTGGCGCATCCCGCCGCCCAGCATCTTCCGGAGCGGACGGCACCGGTCGATGAATTCACGGCTCCCCACGATCACCGACCCGACAGGCGCGCCGAGGCCCTTGCTGAGACAGAACTGAACCGAATCGCATCCGGCCGTGAGCCGATCGACGCCCACACCGAGCGCGGCGGCGGCGTTGAATATCCGGGCGCCGTCGAGGTGGACCCGGAGCCCGCGTTCGTGCGCCCGCTCAACGATCTCGTCAATCCGGACCCCATCATAGACGGTTCCCCCAGCCATGTTGTGGCTGTTCTCGATCGCCACCAGCGCGGTCTGGGCCCGGTAATAGACCTTCGGTCGAATGGCGCGTTCGATCGCGTCCCACTCGAGAATGCCGTCGTTGGTTTCGACGACACGCGGCAACACGCCGGCCACCGAGGCCATCGACGCCATCTCGTAGTTGTAGATATGGGAACGGGCCTCGCAGATGACCTCCTGGCCAGGGTGTGTCCCCGCCAGAATCGACACGAGGTTGCCCATCGTCCCGGAGGGCACAAAGAGCCCGGCCTCGCGGCCGAAGATTTCCGCCGATTGCGCTTCGAGAGCGTTAACCGCCGGATCTTCCCCGAACACGTCGTCGCCGACCTCGGCTTCGGCCATCGCCTGGCGCATGCGGGGGCTCGGCCGCGTTACGGTATCGCTTCGGAGGTCGATAGAAGACCCGGCCACACCAATTCCTCAGCAACTCCCGACGCAACGAGCCAGCCGCGGCGGGTCAATTTCAGAATGGGATCGAGGAACTCGACGATCCCCGCTTCTTCGAGATCGTTCACGCGCACGAACCACGCCTCCGGGTATAGGAAATCCAGGTCGACCGCCAGTTTCCGGATGTCGATGCCATCGAGCTGGCGAAGACCGACGAGGAATGCCTCCTCCAGGCGGATCTGAGGCGTCCATCGTTCGCGCCCCGCGATCGGTAGCGCACCCATATCGATCGCGCGCGCGTAGTCGGAAAGAAATCGCGTGTTCCAGTAGCGCTCCCCGCCCGTCAACGAATGCGCGCCGAGACCGACCCCGCGGTACTCGCTGCCGTTCCAGTACCCCACATTGTGCCGGCACTCCCGGCCGGGCCGGGCCCAACTGGAGATCTCGTAGTGACGATACCCCGCTTCGGTCAGGC
This sequence comes from uncultured Solibacteraceae bacterium, assembly GCA_964615925.1. Classification (GTDB taxonomy): domain Bacteria; phylum Acidobacteriota; class Terriglobia; order 20CM-2-55-15; family 20CM-2-55-15; genus JAJEDW01. The sequence continues at coordinate 792 of CAZTTI010000564.1, read as the reverse complement.
GATCATCCGCCTCGGCCGCAAACGACGCCAGCCGGTCGTCGTCGGGGAAGTCGAACGATGCCGGATCCCTCGCACGGCGCCGCGTCCAGACGGCCGAGTCCTCGAGCTCGATCATGTAAATCGAGACGTGGTCCGGATCGAGCTCGATCAACGACCGGAGGTTCTGGCTCCAGGCCTCGGGACGCTGATGCGGAAACCCCGCAATCAGGTCGAGGCTGAGGTTCTTCACGCCAAGCCGCCGCAGCCGCTCGACGTCGCGCCGTGTGTCATCGGGTGAATGGAGGCGTCCGGCGGCAGCGAGATCGCCGGAATCGAACGACTGCGCGCCGAGGCTCACGCGGTTCACGCCGTGATCCATGAATGCCCTCACTTTGTCATCGGAAAGCGTTCCTGGATTGGCTTCGATCGTCACTTCAGAGGCGTGATCCACGAATGGTCCGATGAGGCGGCCGATCACTTCTCCCGGCAACAGCGACGGCGTCCCGCCGCCGAGATAGACCGTTTCCCATCGGCGGGAAACATCGGCCATTTCGAGCTCGCGGCGCACACGGTCGACGTAGGCGGAATACTCCGATGCCGGGAGGACGGCGATCGGGAACGTGCAATAGTGGCAATGTTGTTCGCAGAAGGGGACGTGAACGTAGAGTCCGCTCACCGAAGCGCCTGCTCTCAATAACGCTTCGTCTCGACGACGATGCCGTCCTCGAACTTGATGAAAGCACGGGCCAGACCGTTCTCCCGATAGATCCATGTTTCCTGCTGGATGCCATCGAGGCGTTCCCGGACGCGATC
>CAZTTI010000563.1:0-5874 GCA_964615925.1 uncultured Solibacteraceae bacterium | reverse complement strand
ACGCATGGCCAACAAACTGCGAATCACGATCTATACCTCCAGGCCCGGGATCATCATCGGCCGGAAGGGGTCGGAGATCGACAAGCTGAAGCAGGAGATCCAGAAGCAGACCAATCGTGAGGTCTACATCAATATCCAGGAGATTCATCGCCCCGAGTTGGACGCTCAGCTCGTGGCCGAGTCGATCGCGATGCAACTGGAGAAGCGCATCGCGTTCCGGCGCGCCATGCGAAAAGCCGTCGATGCATCGCTGCGCTTCGGCGCGAAAGGAATCAAGGTTCGCGTGAGTGGCCGCTTGAACGGCGCCGAGATCGCCCGTTCCGAATGGTATCTCCAGGGCCAGCTTCCCCTCCATACGCTCCGTGCGGACATCGATTACGGGTTTGCGCAGTCCTACACGACCTACGGAGTGATCGGGGTGAAGTGCTGGACATACAAAGGCGAGATTCTTTCGAAGGAGCCGGTGAAACCGGCGGCGGCGCGGCTGTAAGCGATTAGTTAGGAGCACGTTCCCATGTTGATGCCGAAAAAGGTCAAGTACCGCAAGCAGCAGCGCGGTCGAATGAAGGGTAAGGCCTGGCGCGGTTCGAGTCTGGAGTTCGGTGATTTCGGGCTCAAGACATTGGACGCAGCGTGGATCACCGACCGGCAGATCGAGGCCGGCCGTGTCGCCATGACCCGATTCGTCAAGCGCGGCGGGAAAGTCTGGATCCGCATCTTTCCGGACAAGCCGGTGACGAAGAAGCCGGCCGAAACGCGTATGGGTAAAGGAAAGGGCGCGCCTGAATATTGGGTTGCTCCCGTCAAACCCGGACGCGTTCTCTACGAAATGGAAGGCGTCACCGAGGAAGTTGCCAAGGAAGCGATGCGACTGGCCGCCCAGAAGCTGCCGGTCCGTACGAAGTTCGTGACGCGGATCGAGGAGAGAAAGTAGTCATGAAGGCGACCGATCGGCTGAACAAGCTCCGGGACATGTCGGAGGACGAGCTCGAAGCCCGGCGGCAGGAGTTGTCCGAGGAAGATTTCAAGCTGCGCTTCCAGTGGACGATGGGCCAGGCCGAGGCCCTGACCAAGCTTCGGCTCCTGCGCAAGGAAAGGGCCCGGGTGCTGACCATTCTCAACGAGCGACGGGCCGTGTCGAGTTCGTGATGACGGCGGAGATGGAATCAAAATGGTAGAGGAAACAGAGACAACGACGGGCGACGCCGGGGCCGGGAACGCCGCTGTGCGCCACCGCCAGGAAAAAGTGGGTGTGGTGACACGAACGAAGATGCAGAAGACTATCGTCGTCGAGGTCAGTCGCCGAGTTCCCCACAGACTTTACAAGAGGATCATCACCCGTCGGTCCAAGTTTCTGGTTCACGACGAGCGTGGTGAAGCCCATACCGGCGATATCGTCCGAATTGTCGAGACGCGGCCGATGAGCAAGCACAAACGTTGGCGGCTCCAGACGATCGTCCAGCCGTCGTCGACCAGAGGAGTGTGATCTGATGGCCGTGCAGATGAGGACCATCCTCGAGGTGGCCGACAATTCTGGCGCCAAGAAACTGGCGTGTATTCTTCCGCTCGGTGGCTCGGTTGGCACGACCGCCGGGATCGGCGACATCGTCACGGCTTCGGTCAAGGAGGCGTCGCCCGACGGGAACGTCAAGAAAGGAAGCGTCGTCAAGGCCGTCATCGTGAGGACCCGGAAAGAGCAGCGGAGGCAGGATGGCACGTACATTCGTTTTGATCAGAACGCGGCGGTTTTGATCAATGATGCGGGAGAACCCATCGGAACCCGCGTGTTTGGCCCGGTGGCCCGCGAGTTGCGCGAGAGGCAGTTCATGAAGATCGTGTCCCTGGCGCCGGAGGTGATCTGATGGCCCCCGCGGTGAAGAAGAGCGCCGAGAGCGCGCCTGCGATCAAGAAAAACGACGAAGTCTATGTCCTCCGAGGCAAGGACAAGGGGAAGAGCGGGCGGGTCCTGATCGTCGAGCCGCGAAGGCACCGGATCGTCGTCGAGGGTGTGCAGATGATCAAGCGGCACACGCGTCCAAACCCGCAGAAGAACGTGAAGGGTGGAATCGTCGAGAAGGAAGCGTCCATCCACATCTCCAACGTGGCCGTCGTGTGCAAGAACTGCAAGCAACCGACACGGATCGCGAAGAAGGTACTCGAGGACGGCCGCAGGGAGCGAACGTGCAAACGTTGCGGGAACACGTTGGATTAGTTGGGAGTACAGGTGTGGCCAGACTGAAAGAGCAGTACAAAACCGAGGTCGTCCCGTCGCTGATCAAGCACTTCAAGTACGAGAACACGATGGCGGTTCCCCGGCTCGAGAAGACCGTGGTCAACATGGGATTGGGCGAAGCCGTCCAGAACGGCAAGATCCTGGATTCGGCCGTGGACGAACTCGGCCGGATTAGCGGTCAGCGTCCCGTAATTACGCGCGCGCGCAAGTCGATCGCGAACTTCAAGCTGCGCGAGAACATGCCGATCGGCGCGGCCGTGACATTGCGCGGAGACAGGATGTTCGAGTTCCTCGATCGCCTGTTGAACGTGGCTTTGCCGCGTGTTCGCGACTTCAGGGGAGTCCCGGCCAAATCGTTCGACGGTCGCGGAAACTATACGCTGGGTCTCCGGGATCAGCTGATCTTTCCGGAGATCGACTACGCCAAGGTGGACAAGATCAAAGGGATGAACGTAACGATTGTGACCACGGCCCGGACCGACGACGAGGCGCGGGAACTGCTTCGCCTTCTGGGAATGCCGTTCCGGCAATAGCGACGAATCAGGATCGAGGAGAATTTGAATGGCGCGTACCTCTGCGATCGCGAAGGAAGCCAAGAAGAAGAAGTTTTCCGTGCGTTATCGGAACCGTTGCAAGCGTTGCGGGCGTCCGCGGGCCTTCCTGCGAAAGTTCGCATTGTGTCGCATTTGTTTCCGGAGCCTGTCACTCGCCGGGGAGGTCCCCGGGGTCGTGAAATCGAGTTGGTAGAGTTCGGGCGGATCGAGTTCCGGAGGATCGAAGAGTTCCGGAGGATCACAATCCGGAGGAAAAAAGGATATGACCGACCCCATCGCGGATATGTTGACCCGAATCCGTAACGGCCTCGCGGCGCGGCACGATACCGTCGCCATTCCGTCGTCACAACTGAAGGTCCAGTTGGCGAGGATTCTCAAGGAAGAGGGTTATGTCAACGACTACAAGGTCGATGACGACGAGGTCAAGCCGTCTCTGACCGTGACACTGAAGTACGCGCCTAACGGTCAACGGGTCATTACGTCTCTGGAGCGCGTCAGCCGCCCGGGGTACCGCGTCTTCGTCGGGAGCAAGCAGATTCCCCGCGTGCTTGGTGGACTCGGAATCAACATCCTGAGTACTTCCGGCGGTGTCATGACCGGCCGGGACGCGCGCCAGAAGGGGTTCGGCGGCGAAGTGCTCTGCGAGGTTTACTGATGTCGCGAGTTGGGAAGCAACCGATACCGATCCCGGAGAAGGTCAAGATCGACGTGTCGCCGACCGCCGTCTCGATCGAAGGTCCGAAGGGAAAACTGTCCACGCCGGTCCCGAACGGGATCAAGTGTGAGAAGAAGGACAACGTCCTTGTATTCACGCGCCGGGACGACTCCGGACCCCAGCGGGCCTTTCACGGGTTGGCGAGGGCGCTGGCGGCAAACGCAGTGCACGGCGTTTCTGAGGGTTTCTCGAAGGAACTGGACATCGTCGGCGTGGGTTTCCGCGCCGAAGAGAAGAAGAACGCCATCATGTTCTACCTCGGATTTTCGCATCCGATCGAGTTCCCTGTCCCGGAGGGCATCCAGGTCAAGGTGGACAAACAGACACACGTTGTCGTCAGTGGCGCGGACAGGCAGCAGGTCGGGCAGGTCGCTGCCGTGATCCGAAGTCTGAAGAAGCCGGATCCGTACAAGAATAAGGGAATTCGGTACACCGGCGAGGCTCTGAAGAAGAAGGCCGGCAAGACCGGAGGGGCGTAATGGCGACGAAAGATTCCCGGGCGACGATCCGCGAGCGTGTTCATACGCGGATCAGGAAGAGGGTCAACGGAACCGCGGAACGGCCACGGCTGGCCGTGTTCCGGAGCAGCAAACACATCTATGCCCAGGTCATCGACGATGGCCGCGGCGTGACGCTCGTTGCTGCAAGCACGACCGAATCGGGGCCGCGCGAGAGCCTCGCGACCGGAAGCAACGTCAAGGCCGCGAGGGAAGTGGGGAGATTGATCGCCGAACGCGCGAAGCAACAGGGAATCGAGGGCGTCGTGTTCGATCGCGGTGGCTACATCTATCACGGTCGGGTTCGCGCCCTCGCAGAATCCGCGCGCGAGGGTGGGCTCAAGTTTTGAACATTCGGTTCCACGGAGCTGTTGTCCCAGGGCTGCCCTAGGGTGACGAGGAGGAAGTCGTAGTGTCGAATCCACGAGACCCCAGAGGAGGCGGCCGGCCGCCTCGCGAGCCCCGGGAGCTCCGGGACGATCAAGGCGAGCTACTGAAGGACACCGTCGTCTCGATCAACCGCGTGACCAAGGTCGTCAAGGGTGGAAAGAACCTTAGCTTCAGCGCGTTGGTTGTCGTCGGAGACGAGAAGGGGCGCGTCGGATACGGGAGCGGCAAGGCGAAAGAAGTCCCGTCCGCGATTCGGAAGGCGATCGAGTCCGCAAAGAAGAACATGATCCGAGTCCCGATCATCAACAACACGACGCCACACCAGGTGCTGGGTGTGTTCGGTGCCGGGCGCGTACTGTTGAAGCCCGCGGCCGAGGGAACCGGAGTCATCGCCGGCGGCGCGGTCCGGGCCGTCATGCAGGCGGCTGGGATCAGCAACATCCTGACGAAATCGATCGGGACGGCGAACCCCCACAATGTCGTAAAGGCGACGTTTGCGGGACTGCAGGCGCTGAAGGATCCGCGGACCGTGGCGCGGTTGCGGGGCAAGTCAGTCGAGGAGCTGGTTGGATGACTCCATCGAAGAAGAAGAGTTCGGCGAAGCTCAAGGTCCAGTACTACCGCAGCGCGATCGGATTCAACGAATCGCAGAAGCGCGTCGTCCAGGGGCTCGGTTTTCGCAAACTCAATGCGGTTCGGGAACTCGCGGATACTCCGGCACTGCGGGGGATGATCGCCAAGGTTCCCCACCTCGTGCGGGTTGTCGAAGAGTAGCGGGAAAAAGTCATGAGCCGAATTCACAGTCTGAAACCCAACGAAGGGGCGACGAAGGACCGGAAGCGGGTGGGCCGCGGCATGGGCGCCGGCACCGGAAAGACCGCGGGCCGCGGCAACAAGGGACAGAAGTCCAGGTCGGGGTACTCGGGCAAGCGGGGTTTCGAGGGTGGGCAGATGCCGCTCCATCGGCGTCTTCCGAAGCGCGGGTTTACGAACGCTCCGTTCCGCAAGGATTATTCGACGATCAACGTCGGGGACCTTGAGCGCCTGGCGGACGTCGCCGATGGTGCACGTATCGGGCCGGAAGAAATGCTGAAGACCGGGCTCGTCCGAAACTTGCGGAACGGGGTCCGTGTCCTCGGGAACGGGGAACTGTCGAAGCCTCTCCACGTCGTAGCCGTTCACTTCACCAAAGGCGCGGAGCAGAAGATCGCCCAAGCCGGCGGAAAATGTGAGGTCGAAGGTTAGTGCTCGACGCTGTACAGAACATATTCAGCGTTCCCGACCTCAGGAAACGCGTCCTGTTCATGCTCGGCCTCCTGGCCGTGTACCGCATCGGTGCGTTCATTCCGACTCCCGGCGTGAATTTTGCCGCGCTCCAGCTTTTCTTCGAAGAGAACCAGGGAACGGTGCTCGGGTTCCTCAACCTGTTTTCGGGCGGGAACTTCAGCATGATGACCATCTTCGCGTTGGGAATCATGCCTTACA
>CAZTTI010000562.1:0-6349 GCA_964615925.1 uncultured Solibacteraceae bacterium | reverse complement strand
ATCCTCGTTCCGTCGACGACGCCGAGCTGGCCGCCGAGGCCGAAGCGGCCGGGATGCGGGCGCTTCTGATCAAGAGCCACCATACGCTGACGGCGGACCGGGCGACGATGGCGGCCAAGGGCCGGAAGATCGACGTGTTCGGAGGCGTGGCTCTGAACCGGACCGTGGGCGGCCTCAACCCGGTAGCAGCCGAAACCGCCGTCGAGTTCGGTGCGCGGGAGATCTGGATGCCGACGATCCACGCCGCCCACTGCATGAACGTGGCCAAAGCACCGATGTTCCGGGCCGAAGTCGACCGCGGCCGTCGGGGCATCCGCGTCGTGGGTCCGGACGGACGGCTCCATTCCGAGGTCCTCGCGGTTCTGGAGGTCGTCCGCGACGCCGACGTGATCCTCGGAACCGGCCACCTCGCCCCGGCCGAGAGTCTACAGGTGCTCTCGGCGGCCCGGGACATGGGCCTCTCCCGGATGCTGGTGACCCATCCGCTGATGGCGTTCACGCGATTCACCGCTGATCAGATGCGGGAGGCCGTCCGGCTGGGCGCCGTCCTGGAGTTTGACTATCTGGAATGCAATCCCAGATGGCACAACGCCGTCGATCCGGACGTCACAGCCGCGGCGATCCGGTCCGTCGGCCCCCGGCACGCGATCATGGCCACCGACGGCGGTCAGGACTTCAACCCGACTCCGGTCCGGATGTTTCAAGCCTTCGCCGACGTCATGAGCGCGCGTGGCATCCCGGACGGGGAGCTGCGGACGATGATGTGTGACAACCCGGCGCGGCTGCTGGGGTTGTGAGCGATCCCCTTCTTTCGAAACGAGGGAGCCGATGTGGATGTCCGTGTGATCTTGAAATCGACGAAGAGTCTTGTCTCTGATTCGGGGAGGCGCGACGAAACACGAAATTCTTTCCGGGAGCGATGCGTCGTCCCGGGTCGCCCCGGATGTCCGTTGGCTGAATCTTCTTTCTCCTGTATTTGATGGCCCCGCTGTAGTTTGCGTGTAGGGGGCAAGGCGATCGCGAGGGCCACGATGGAAGGGATTTTCATCAGTTATCACGAAGACGACCGATCCGTCGTTCACCGCCTGGCTGAAGACCTGACCTCATTGGGACAAGAGGTTGCGTTCGACCGGACCCCCAGCCGCGGTCAGGAAGCCTGGGACTCCACGCTGGACGCCATTCGCGGTTCGGGTGTTTTCATGTTCGCGTTGACGCGCGAAGCACTCCATTCCGACGTCAATCTCATCGAGCTTGCCTACGCGCGGGACCTGGGCAAGCCGATCCTGGGCGTGCTTCTCGGGGATGGCGTCGACATCCGAAAGCTTCCCGATGGGCTTCGGTCCCACAGGTTGGTCGACTGCAGAAACGACACGCGGCGCGCCGGCCTTCAACTGGCATGGGCGCTGGCCGTGCTTCCACCCGCCGGCCCGCTCCCCGACCCGTTGCCGGCGCCGCCCGATGCGCCACTCGGGCACCTTCGCGAACTGCAGTTGATCATCGATCCCCGGTCGCCGCTCGACTACGATCGCCAATGCGTCGTGCTGGTCCGGTTGGGGCGGGCCCTCCGAAACGAAGAAACCCGTACGGAAGCGTTGACGCTGTTGGCGCGGTTGAAGGGCCGATCCGATCTGGCCGCCGACACTGAAGAGGAGATCAACCATCTGCTCGCGACGGAGGCCCCGGCACCGGAACCGCGGCCGTCCGGGAAACGGGAGGAATCGCGAACCCAGCAGCCGATTCCTTCAACGGAAACGGCCCTTGCGCCCCCCGATCCGCACTCATCCACAAGGCCGAACCGGGCTTCATCCCGTGTTGGCCGAAACAAACGGCCTGTTCTCGTCGCGCCCAGGGCGGATAACGGCTCGGATCCCAACGTCTACGTCGATTCGGATCGGCGACTGATGTGGACGCGAAAGGACAACGGCAACGTCGTCACCTGGATTCGGGCGCGGGAGTACGCCGAGGAACTGACGCTCTCCGGTTACACCGACTGGAGGCTCCCGACGATGGACGAACTGGAGAGCCTCTACCAGCCGGCGAGCCCTCATCCGATCAAGATCCGGCCGCCCGTCGTGCTCGGACACCGGTTCGCGTGGAGTGCGGAGAAGGACAACGCGGGAGTCGCCGAAGGGTTCGACTTCTGCTACGGCAGCCGGAAACGGTACTACGTGGACGATTGCTTCCTGCGGGCGTTGTACGTGCGCGATTTGGACGGCTGAACGGATCGGAAACGGATCCGTGCGGGGCGGCCGCGGACTGCCCCCCCCGCGCACTAGCCTCCGAGGAAGCCGATCGCGACCAGCAGCCGCCCGACGGCGTGATCGATCGGCGCAATCTCGGTCATCACCCCGTGCATGCGGAGATTGGCGATCACCGCAGTCCCCGCAAGAACCAAAACCAAAAGCTTCTTCAAGTTCATCCTCCCTGATCACATGAGCACGCGTTCCACGCGCCTCGTAGTCCAGAAGCGGCCCCTACGGACACCCTCGATGAGCACGCCAGAGACCACAGCTCAGCGTTGACTCCAAGTTCTTCATTCCAAAATGGCTTTCGCCGGCCGAGTGACAATTCTTGTCAGTCGGAATGCCGCCTGACGGCGATCGTGACCTCCTGGAGAGTCGCTCAGGCCGGCGCCGGCAGCGCGGGCGTGGAGAACAACATCGACTCGATCGACTTCAGGCTCCGATTCCCGTAACGGAACGGGATCACCAGCCGCAGCGGCGCGCCATGGTCCGGCGGAATCGGCTCGCCGTTCATCATCCATGCCAGTAGCGTCTGCGGATGGCGGAGGGTGGTCATGTCTTCGTCGACGTAATGGCCGTCGGCGCCTGTCAGCCGGCAATAGTGGACGCCGATATGCAAGCCGAGCGTGTCGGCGAAGTCGGAAAATCGGACACCGCCCCACGTGACGATCCCGCGGGGTTCGGGCGCCCCGCATTGCATCAGGAACGTGTGCGACACCTGGGGAAGCGGATCGAGATCACTGAAGCGCAGTGTGCCATAGCGTTCTGAAAGTCCCCGCGTGTCCACACGGATCGCCATGTCTCGAAAACCCGGAACGTCCGGGGTCCCTCCGCCACGCCACATCAAGCGGCCTTCGATGGGCCCGGCCTCGCCGGGATCGTGTTCCGGCGCCGAGCCGTCGGGCAGGAGCGGCAGATCGACCGGGAATCCCTGACGCATCTGCTGCGGCACCAGCGTATCGGGAAAATCGTCCTGACCTCCGCCTCGGCCCTGACGCGCGCCTTCAACTAATCCGGGCTTCAGCGTCGCCAGAGACAGACCGGCCAACGTTGAACCCGAAAGAGCGATCGCCCTGCGCCGCGAAATTTTCATGGCAGTCCTCCTGGTGTTTCCAAGTGTTATCGAATCTCTTCGGCGAACTTCTCATTCTCCAGGCAGATCTCGTCGATCAAGTCGGTGTCCACGACAATTCGTTGATTCAGGGTGACGGTCCATGGCTCGGTGTATGCGTTGGGATCATCGACCGTCACCCGGATCTCGAGGTGTCCAAACGCCGGACGCCGGATTTCTTCCCGCACGCGGGCTTCTTCGGTCACCACGCTGCCGTTCCAATCGATCCACGTGTTGTCGCGCAGGCCGATCGTGTCCACGACGAGCGTGTCTCCGTCCCATCGGGCCGACGAGTAACCCTGCCACGTCGGGTTGGGATCTTCGGGAAGCGGACGGCCGTCGGTGAACACCTGCCGGTAGCCGGCATTCATTTCGTTGAGAACGACGAGCAGGCCGGGTTTGTGCACGAACTTCAGCAGGTGCGGCAGGCCATACGCCCGCAGGAAATTGTCCGGAAAACACCGGATGTGGGGATCGTCGATCGCCTCGTTGGCCGTCCGCTCCTCGACGATCGGGACGAGCCAGGGCTGATACGGCAAGCCTCCCGGCAGATCCACCCCGATGTCCGACATCTGACGCGACGAGGTGATGTTGGCCGGGTCGCCGGGCTCGTCAAGAACTGGCTCAACGGATCGATTGGGTTCGGCCGTCGTCCACAACCCGGAAAAATCCGGCTTCCCGTCCCCCAACCGCGGCGCGGGCGCGCCCATCATCACTCGGCCGTCGTCGTCCCGCGGGACTCCTTCGGTCGGATAGTCGAACCACTGGGCGGCCAGGGCCGGCGGGGACGCGATCAGCAAGATCAGAACAGGAACCATGGCGGCAGCATATATCAAGACGTGCGGGCCGACATCCATTGACTCTCGGGAATCTCGGTGCTACGTTTCGCCCCAACCCGGTTCCTCAATCCAACTTCCATTGTGGGGTCTTATGTTTCGCGTTCATCGAGTCCGGATTCGACGGATCCTGCTGACTCTTGCGGGAACGCTCGTTGCGTTCCCGGCCTTCGCCCAACCGCCCCGCCCCGGGATCCCGACCGACATCGCGGGCGAATGGGATCTCTGGAACAACGAGGAGGACACGTCCTCGCAACCCCCGCTGGGCGACTATACCGGAATCCCTTTCAATGACGCCGGCCGGATGCGGTCGGACACGACGGCCGAGTCGATCTGGGGAACGCCGGAGTATCTGTGCCGGCCACATTCGGCCCCCCACCAGTGGCGCGGCCTCGGCGGGTCTCGCATCCTCAAGGAGCAGGAACCGCTCTCGCGCGACATCAGCACCTACCACGTGCAGTTCATGCGGTCGCTCGACCGGCCGATCTTCATGGACGGACGCGCGCATCCACCTCCATGGGCGCCCCACAGTTGGACCGGATTCTCGACCGGGGAATGGATCGGCAACACGCTCAAGGTCACGACGACGCACCTCAAGGACGGATACCTCCGGCGCGGCGGACCGCAAACCAGCGACATGTTCACGATGACCGAATACCTGACGCGGCACGGAGACATTCTCACGATCGTCACCGCCATCGACGATCCGATCTACCTGGACGAACCTCTCGTGCATTCCACGACCTATATGGTCGATACGATCTCGACCGTGGCGACGGAATCGTGCAGCGGCTCGGCCTTCGTCGAAAACGGGGGCACGGACCGGCATTGGGTCCCGCACTTCCTGCCGGGCGAAAACACCGTCTGGACCGAATGGCTCGCAGATGGATGGATCCCGGAAGCGGCCGTTCGCGGCGGCGTGGAAACGCTTTATCCGGAGTACCGTTCGGTGCTGGACGGGTCCGTCGACGCGGGCGCCCTCGATGTGCCGAGTTCGGAATCGGCATTTTCGCCCGAAGAGAAGATCGCGGCGCAAAGTCCCCGCGATGGCGAGGTTCATGTATTACCGGTCCAGGGCAACGTTTACATGCTCGTGGCCGACGGAAACAACATCACCGCGTCGATTGGCGAGGACGGCGTCCTGCTCGTCAATACGGGTTCGGCCCGGATGTCCGACGCCGTGCTGGAAACGGTGAACCAGCTCTCGAACGCCGTCGTGTCGTCACCGGGCGCCAATAATTGCTTCGGTGCCCGCTGTCCGGGAACCTGGGGATGGTCGAGCCCCTATTTCAACGCCGTGGTCCATTCGACGTCTCCCGCGGAGGCGGTTCGGTACATCATCAATACCGGCGGATCTCCGGACCACATCGGGGGAAACGCGCGACTCGCGACCGCCGGATTCCTCGCTCGAGACGCCGAGCCGGGCCGGGCCCGGCCCGCGAACCCATCTCCGGCAGCCATCATCGCCCACGAAAACGTCGCGTTCCGAATGGGAGACATGGACCCGGCCCCGCCCGGTGACGCCTGGCCCACGGAGACCTATTTCGACGAGTTCCATAAACTCCCGGCGTATTTCAACGGCGAAGGCGTTGTCATCTATCACGCGAGCCTCGCCAGCACGGACGGCGATAGCATCGTTTTCTTCCGTCAGTCCGAAGTCATCAGCGCCGGCGACATCTTTTCGACCGTCAGCTACCCGGTGATCGACCTGGAGCGGGGCGGCAGCGTTCAGGGCGTCATTGATGGTCTCAACCATATTCTCGACCTGTCGTTCGCCGAGTACCGCGCGCAGGGAGGGACGTGGATCATTCCGGGACGCGGGCGCCTGTCCGATACCGCCGATGTCGCCTCGTACCGCAACATGGTCACGATCATCCGGGACCGCGTCGAGGACATGATCGATCGCGGACTGACGCTCGACGAGGTGCAGGCCGCCCGCCCCACCCTCGACTTCGACCCGCGATACGGTTCGACGACGGGCCCCTGGACCACCGCGATGTTCGTCGAAGCCGTCTACCGGAGCCTGGCCCGATGAGCGAACCCGAAGAAGATTTCGCCGCGATGATCGAGGCCTCGCTCGAGGCCCGGCGGTTCGAGCGGGGCGAGACCGTCGAAGGGACGATCGTGGCCATCGGGGACGAAGTCGCCTTCGTCAGCGT
>CAZTTI010000561.1:0-2774 GCA_964615925.1 uncultured Solibacteraceae bacterium | reverse complement strand
GAGGGCGACAAGCCGTCCGCCCTTCATTGCGGCGACCTGATCGAACGTCGAGTCCACAAGCCCGAGGTCGTGCGTTACGAGAACGGTCGTCAATCGGCGTTCGGCGCGGAGATCCTGAATGAGCTTCACGACACGCCAGCGGTGGGGCAGATCGAGCGACGCGGTGGGCTCATCGAGCAGGATGCACTCGGGCTCCTGTGCGAGTCCGCGTGCGATCGCAACAAGCTGGCGTTCTCCTCCGGACAAGTCGGTCACCCGGCGATGGGCCAGGTGGGCGATGCCCACTGCCTCGAGCGCTCCGAGCACGACCGCCCGATCGTGATCGGATTCGAAACGAAACCGGGAGACGTGGGGCGTCCGCCCGGCCAGCACGGCCTCGAACACGGCAAACGGAAATACCATGTCGTGGTTCTGCGGGACGTAGGCGACCAGACGAGCGCGAGTCGGCTTCGTGTCCGAACTCCGGGCGCTACCCACAGTGAGTGTTCCGGCCTGTGGTGTGAGGATGCCGGCGATCAGCCGCAGCAGCGTCGACTTCCCGCCGCCATTGGGGCCGATCACGGCAACCAACTCCCCCCTTGAGATTCCGATCGTCACGTCGCGCACGCCCCCACCCGATCCGGCGTAGGTGTACCGGACCCCGGACACGCGGACCGTGGTCGTTCGTTCGTCGGCCGACATCAGAATTCGACTCCGGGATGAATGACGCGCGCAAAGCGCCGGGCGGTTTCGACGATTCGGTGGGAGGGGTGCAGGACGGAAGGATCCCGGATTGGGACGATACGGCCGTTCCGGACGGCCGCCAGCGAGGGAAGCTGGCGCCAGACCTCCATCGAGTCTTCGGTGAACCGGCCCGGCACGCCCTGGATCGTTTCGATGACGATCTCCGGGTCGAGTTCGACCAGGGTTTCCAGATTGACCTGAGCGAATCCAGCCATACCGCCCGCGATGGCCACGGGTTCGGCGCCCGCGATCGAAACCACTTCGGACAGGAAGCTGTCCGCCGTCGGTGCGTAAATACTCCGGAGCGTGCCTGGCAGGCGATCGACGACGAGCAGGAGTCTCGGGCGGGTTCTTCCCACGACCGCTTCCCGGACCGACTCCAGGCCGAGCCGCATCGCGCGGATCAGGCCGGATGCCGCAGTTTCCACACCGACGATCGAACCGATCGTTCCGATATCGGCGGAGATGTGGTCGATTCGCTGGCCGGAGATCAAGACGAATTCAATGCCCAACGTCCGGAGTTGTTCCCCAACCCGGTCCGATTCCGCGCCTCCGGAAACGACCAAATCTGGATCCAGCGCCGTAAGTTCTTCAAGGCGCGCGTCCTGCCAACTCCCCAGACGCGGAAGCGTTGCAACCTCGGGTGGATGGATACAGTAGTCGGACACGCCGACGACGCGGTCGAACACGCCCACTCCGGACAGGATCTCGGTGGCGGCCGGGGACAGAGAGACGATCCGCCGTGGGAACGAACCGGATCTCTCTTCTGTGCCGGTTTGCGTTGCAGGCCCACAGCCCGCCACAAGCCCTCCGGCCATGACACCGATCGCCGACCGCCGGTCGAGCCGGTCGAGGATTTTGAGGAGGTCGGGCCGCTCAGTCATGGACTACCGCAGGCTTGATCCGAACGGGCAATCCGCAGACCATCAGGAAAACCCGGTCCGCATGACGGGCCACGTGCTGATTAATCCAACCGTGCAGGTCCGAGAACTTCCGAAGCAGCGTAGTGTCGGCGACGATCCCCGATCCCACCTCGTTGGTCACCACGATGATGTCCAGATTGGCGCCAAGGTTGATCAACCCGTCCAGTTCTTCGAACGCCCACCGGCGCAGGTCGTCGATCCCCGCTTCGGTCCTATCCATCAGGAGATTCATGGTCCAGAGCGTGAGGCAATCGACCAACACGGTCGATGCGCGCCGGCGCATCCGTGAGGTGGCCTCGGCGATCCGGATCGGCTCTTCGATCGTGGTCCATTCGGCGGGCCGTTCCCTGCGGTGGCGCTCCACCCGCTCGGCCATCTCCTGATCCAGGACGCGAGCCGTTGCCAGGAAAGCAGCGGGTCCCGTTCGGGGACAGAGCGACTGTGCGAACCGGCTCTTGCCGCTCCGCGCGCCACCGGTGACGACGGTCAACATCCATGCCTCTCGTATCGTCGGGAAGCTCTCGGGAAAGAAACCGGGGTAGGCGAGGACGGTGGGTAAACCCTGTCTTCGTGCCGACCGGTAGCTTTCGTGCGAAGCTCTCCGTTGGTCGTATGGCCGAAGGCTGGTTCCTGGCTTACAGGTCTACACGCATCCGGAGGTCTGGGTTCCGACCACGTTTCCGGAGCGCTCGCTGATCACAGTGGCGCGACCGCGCGGGAATTTAACCCGCTTCCCAATTGCAGCCCGTCCCCTAACGACGGGCACCTTTCGGCTTTAAGAACGCACAAAGACTAACAGATGGCCGACCTGGCTACAAGGTGAACCGTGCTTCGTGTGCTTCGTGTCGTTCGCAAACGAGTTGGCCGCTTTTGAACGCAGGCCGGACGAGCTTCAGAGCTTGGAGGTTATGGAGCAGATACCGGCCGCCGAGTGGGAGCGAGTCATGAGAGTGCAAGACGTGTTTCCAGACTACGCCATCCGCAAATGCCAAGAATTCTGTTTACAGGGGCGGGTAGACGGCCTTAGCCTGATGTCCATAACCTCAGAGTTCTTGGTATGGCGATGGGTCGCAAGCCTCAAAAGAATGATTCTCTGCCCGGATCACTCGACATGCTGATTCTCAAGGT
>CAZTTI010000560.1:0-5552 GCA_964615925.1 uncultured Solibacteraceae bacterium | reverse complement strand
GCCACAGCCCGCTCACCCAGATCACCCCGGCGAACGTGGCCCGGCTGCGACCCGCCTGGACCTTTCAAGCCGGCAACCTGCCACTCAGCCGCGGCTGGGAAGGCACGCCCCTCGTCGTCGACGGCGTCCTCTATGTCACCGGGAACGACAACGCGGCATGGGCCATCGATGCGGCCACCGGACGCGAGATCTGGCGGTACCGCCGCGAGCTTCCCGACAACCTGACCTATGCCAGCGGCAACCGGACCAATCGGGGTTTCGCCATCCTCGGGCGATACCTCTTCATGGCCACCCTTGACGCGCACGTGATCGCGCTCGACAAGGACACCGGCGATCTCGTCTGGGACGTTCCTTTCGCCGACTATACCGAGGGATTCGCCGCCACCGTGGCACCGCTCGTCGTGAAGGACATGGTCATCATCGGCAACTCGGGCGGCGATTACCCCACGCGTGGGTTCATCGACGCGTACGATGCCGCAACGGGGGCACGGCGGTGGCGCTTCTACACGATCCCGGGGCCGGGAGAACCCGGCAGCGAGACATGGCCGACCGACGAGGCGATGGCGCGGGGCGGCGGCGCCACTTGGACAACGGGGACCTACGACCCGGAACTCGATCTCATCTATTGGGGAACAGGAAACCCGAACCCGGACTATTACGGCGGGGACCGGCTGGGCGACAACCTCTATACCGTGTCCATGGTGGCCCTCGACGCCGACACCGGCCAGCTCGCCTGGCATTTCCAGTTCACGCCCCACGACTTGCACGACTGGGACGCAAACCAGATCCCGGTGCTGGCCGACCTCGCGATCGACGGCGTCATGCGGCGCGTCGTGATGATGGCGAACCGCAACGGCTTCTTTTACACATTCGACCGCGAGACCGGCGAGTTGCTCGTCGGGAAGCCGTTTACCGGCACGCAATGGGCGCGCGAGCTCGACGAGAACGGACGGCCCATCGTCCTGGCCGACGGTTTCATTGCTGAGGGCGACTCGGGGGAGGGCGTGACATGTGTGCCCGATCTTCGAGGCGGCACGAACTTCTATCCCCCATCGTATGATCCAGCACGGGAACTGTTCTTCGTGATGGCGAGGGAATCCTGCGCGTTCTACACGTCGAGGCTGGATCCGCTCCCGGAGCAACCGGCACTTTACATGAGCGGGACGATGCGGGAGTTGCCCGAGCCGCGCGCGAGCTACCTGCGCGCGCTCGATCCGAAGACGGGAGACCTGGTCTGGGAGTATCCGATCGGAAACCTGAACCAGACCGGTGTGATGTCGACCGCGTCGGGCCTCGTCTTCGCGGGCAACATCGAGGGCGACCTCGCGGCATTTGATTCGGAAAGCGGCGAGCGGCTGTGGAGTTACTACACCGGCGCCCCGATCCATGGGACGGCGCCGATGACGTACGTGTGGCAAGACCGGCAGTACGTGTTGATTCCGTCAGGGTCGATCCTGCTCGCCTTCACGGTGGTGGATCGATGATGATCGCGCGCCGGAGTTTCGTCGCGTTGTCGGCACTCGCCGTCGTCCGCCCGCTCGCGGGGTTCGTTCAATTGCCCGAACCGAACGCCGCGGGTGTTGCGATGGGTCACCTGCACTACGTCGTCCGGGATGTGCCGGAAAACGTCGCCTTCTGGGAACGGTTGGGTGGCACTCCCGACCGGTTCGGCGATACCGCCGTCGTCCGCTTCCCCGATGTGCTCGTGTTCATTTCCGAAGGGAACACGTCGGGAGGAACGGAAGGCTCCGTCGTCAACCACGTCGCGTTTCGCGTGACGTCGCTCGACGAGATCGCCCGGCGCGGATTCGACGTCGAGCTGCTTGCCGAATATCCCGGCGTCGGCGGTGTGCGGACGCCGGAAGGCGAGCGGATCGAGCTGTTCGACGAGACGGCGACGAACCTGACGTTCACGCTGGATTCCGGCGTCGCGGGTCCGGTGTCCGATCGACACAACCGGCCGCTCACCGTGCCGATCATCCACCACCACGTGCACCTCTACGTTCCCGAAGCCGACGTCGAACGGGCGCGGGACTGGTACGCGGAGACGTTTGGCGGGACTCCCGGCATGCGGTGGCGCTACCCGGCCGTCGATCTCCCCGGGATCAACCTGAACTTTTCGGCGGCCCCCAACCCGATCGCACCGACGAAAGGCCGGATGCTCGACCACATCGGGTTCGAGGTCCGGAATCTGGCCTCGTTCGCCCGGAGCCTTCAGGAAAAAGGCATCGTTCTCGAGACGAATCCCCAACCGCGCCCTCCCGGCCTCGAAGCCCGAACGCTCACCGATCCCTGGGGAACGACGATCGAGCTGACCGAAGGGCTCGCCGGTTGGTGAACGTCAACGTACACATCAGGAGAACTCTCATGCTTCGAGGACTTGGACTGGGATTGGTCGTTCTCGACGCCTACCGCCGGACGCCGGGACTCACCGGCGCCGTCCGCTCCAGCGCCCGCCGACTCGCCGCCGCGTTCTACGAACGCGGCGTCCCAATCTCCGCTCTCGCCGCCGTCCGGCGCCTCTTCAGACCGCCCCTCCGGCCGCGGCTCCAGCCGATCCGGTCGCTGCATTGCTCGCGGCCCGTGATCGATGAAGTTCTGGAACTCCGCATCAGTCCTGACTACTTCCGGTGTCTTCAGCAGCACATCGACCGCGCGCTCTCTGAGAGGCCCCGGTGACCGATCCGACCCCCGCGCGTCCGGCGCGGATGATGACGCACGCCAGATTTTCCACTTTCGCGCGCTTCTGCTCGTCTCACGAGTTTTCGCTTGGTTTTGATTGCCGAGACGCGCCAAACTGAGCCCCATGAAAGCGATCATCGTTACGATCCTCGTGGCGGCACTTCAGGGTACGACGGCCACTCCACAGCAAAGCGACGTACTTCTGGACCGCGCCGAGGAAACGCTTTCGGCGCTCGCCGAAGGCGAGTTCGCGGGCGTCAGCAGGACATTGACTCCCGAACTGGGCCGTGAGCTCACGCCGAATGCGCTCGCCGCAATGTGGGAGGATGTGGAATCCAATCAGGGTCAGTTCATGCGCTTGATCAGCCGACTGTCCTATTCCACCGAAACGGGACAGTCGGCTGTATTGCTGACCTGCTCGTTCGAGAACGGCCCGATCGATCTTGTGGTTGAGTTTGACTCGAACAATGACGTGGCTGATTTGAGGTTTGAGTCGGCGGCCTGGGATGTTCCGTTCGCGAGATAAACGCCGGCGCGGCGCCAGCATGGCAATCTGGCGAGGGGATCGAGCTGTTCGACGACACGGCGACAAACCTGACGTTCACGCCGGATTCCGGCCTCTCGGATCGGGTGTCCGGCCGGCACAACCGGCCGCTCACCGTGCCCATCATCCATCACCACGTGCATCTCTACGTCCCGGAAGCCGATGTTATTCCGGCGCGCGACTGGCGCTATCCGGCCGTCGATTTCCCGGGGATCAACCTCAACTTTTCGGCGGCCCCCAATCCGACCGAACCGACGAAAGGGCGCATGCTCGACCACATCGGGTTCGAGGTCCGGAATCTCGTCTCTTTCGCCCAACGACTTCAGGGAACGAGGCATCGTGTTCGAAACGAACGCGGGCCCGTGTCCTCCGGGCCTCGAAGCCCGAACGCTCACCGATCCGTGGGGAACGACGATCGAGCTGACCGAAGGACTGGCCGGTTGGTGAACGGCAACGTACACATCAGGAGAACTCTCATGCTTCGAGGTCTTGGACTGGGATTGGTCGTTCTCGGGATGCTGGCCGCATGCGCGGCTCCCGACGAGACGACCGAATCCGCAGACGCGTTCGATTCGCCGCGCCTCTACATCATGGACTGCGGGTTGATCACGGCGATGAACCCCCAGTTGTACGGCCTGACGGCCGAGGAGATCACGGGCTCGGGAGATTTTTTCACGCCGTGCTACCTCGTCGAACATCCGGCAGGCACACTCGTGTGGGATCTGGGCCAGATCCCGGACGCCGATTTCCCCGAAGACGGTTCCATGGCCGAGGCCGGCGTTTTCCAGGCGTCCAAGCCCCTTCTCCCCCAATTGGCCGAGATTGGCTATTCCCCGGAAGAGATCACGTACGTCGCGATGTCTCACTACCACACCGATCACTCGGCCAACGGGAACAGCTTCAACGCATCGATGTGGATCGTCCAGCAGGCCGAGCGCGACGCGATGTTCGGGGAGGAGCAGGTCGGCCTGACGAACCGGGCAAATTACGACCAGTTGGAAAACGCGGAAACGATCCTTCTCGAAGGCGAAGACCATGACGTTTTCGGCGATGGCACCGTCGTCGTCAAGTTCACGCCGGGCCACACGCCGGGCCATCAGTCGCTTTTCGTCGACCTGGAGAATACGGGGCCGGTCCTCTTATCGGGAGATCTGTACCACTACTTGGAAGAGCGGACGCTGGACCGGGTTCCGAGCTTCGACTTCGACGAGGACATGACGCGGGCCTCGCGCCGCGCCATGGAAGATTTTCTGGTCGAGACGGGCGCGACGATGTGGATCGAGCACAATATCGAGCTCCATGAAACGCTCGACAAGAGCCCGGCGTATTACGACTAATCCTCGGGCGGCTGACCGGGCGCCGAACCTCCTCCAAAGAGCTTCGTCCCATCGGGAAGGACCACGTTGCCTCCGTTGGCCCGCCGCTGGCCGTCGATGGCCTGGTGGCCCTCGACCTGCACTTGGATGCCAGTCGGGACGGAATCGCGCGTCCACCCGCGCTTGATGAGGGAGTTCGGCGGACCGAGTTCGATTTCCCAGGGAACGGCCGTGCCGTCGGCTTGGACAACGTCGACGTGCAGCCAGGCGTGCGGGTTGATCCATTCCATCCGGGTCACGGTTCCCTCGATCGTGACCGGCCGGTCGATGTCGAACTCTGCAGCGAAGGCATGATGGGCGTCGGCCGGAGGCGCGAGAAACACGAGCGTCGCGCCCAGAGCCACGAGTGTGAGCTTGGTGTTCATTGACCGGCCTCCGCTTCGGCTCGTTCCTGGGCGCGCGCGGCACTCAGGATGTTGCGCAACCCCCGGTTGCCTTCGTGGCACGCATATTCGTAGACCATCGGCACGCTGTCGTCGCGCGTCAACGGCATCGTGAACGTCCAGGGCTCGGTCCAGGTTTCCGGATCGTCAACCGTCACCGTCCACCGGAGTTTTTCGCCCGAGATCGGCGTGAATCGTTCGATGATGCGCAGCGTCTCGGGGTTGGCGTTCCGGTAAACCGAATCCGGATGGAAATTCGTCGTTTCGACCACGAGAGTGTTCCCTTCCCAGCGCCCACGGGCGTCCCCCATGTAGGAACGAATCTTCGGAGACACGTGCGGGTCTGGGTCGAGCGGAATGATCCGGGCTTCGTGAATCATTTCATACAGGATCCCGACGTATCCCGGCGCCTGGAAGATCTGGTACGAGTTCCCGTAGATGGCGGGCATCATCGACCCGGGAAGGCCACGCGTGATGCATCGGTCGTATAGGCTTCGATCCCGCGGCGCGTCGGCCGGCCCGCGGCCGCTCGCGCGCCGCGCCTCGCGTTCGGCGGCGATCCGCGCT
>CAZTTI010000559.1:0-8011 GCA_964615925.1 uncultured Solibacteraceae bacterium | reverse complement strand
TGCTCGCGAATACCCAAGCGATTCGCAACTACCAATCCCGTTCCTGCCCGTCCCAATCGATGAAGCGGCCCGAGTTCGCGAGCGTCAGCTCGTCGATCAGTCGAATGATTCCGAGCGCGCTTTCTTCCGGGCTGAGCGGAGCGTGGGAGCCGCCCATGTCGGTCCGGACCCAACCCGGGTGCGCGATGAGGGAGGCGATTCCCCGGCGTTGGAGTTCGGCCCCGACGCATTGCATCATCTTGTTCAGCGCGGCTTTCGAGGTGCGGTAGGCCACGTGGTCCGAACCGGGGTAGACCATGCTTCCGAGCTGGCTCGAGATCGACACCACCTTCGCACCGGTGGACTGTTCGAGTTGAGGCAGGAATGCCCGGATGACGCGCAGCGGACCGAGGACGTTGACGTCGAGGGTCTCGGCGAACTGGCCGATGTCGATTTCGGGCATCGTGCCGCCGTCGGGCGGTCCGCTGACCCCGGCGTTGTTGACGAGAACGTCGATCGGTCCGGAAATGCTTCGCGCGGCTCCTTCGACGGCGTCTTCGTCGCGCACGTCGAACAGGACCGTGCGGAAGTTCTCGTGCCGGATCGGCGCGGGCCCGCCGCGGATCGATCCGATCACCTCGTAGCCGTCGTCCAGGAGTTCGGTGGCCAATGCGAGCCCGATTCCGCGGCTCACTCCCGTTATCAGACAGACGCTCATGGTACGCTTCTCCCAACTTCGGAGGATTCTGTGCCATCACCGATAAAAAATGCCCGCTCCGGTCTGGCGCGCCGATTTCCCGGCGCTCTCTTTGTGTACGGTACCCTGCGCAAGGACTGTCCGGGAAGCACGTTTCCGATGATTGCCGAAGGCGCGCAACTGGTCGAGTCGGCGCGCGTGCAGGGAAGGATCTACCAACTGGAGACTTATCCCGGCCTCGTGTTGACGCGTGACCCCAGCACCTGGGTCTACGGGGACCTCTACGCCTTCGACAATATCGACCGGACGCTCCGGCGCGTTGATGAATACGAGGGCTGCAGTCCGTGGGACCCCCAACCGCACCGGTTCCGGCGCGTCGAGACGCGGGTGGCCCTCCGTTCGGGGCGGTGGGAGCGCACCTGGGTGTACGAGTTCATCGGGTCCACGGAGGATCTCGAACTCATCGAGTCGGGGGACTACGTCCAGTATCTGCGCATGCGGAAGTGATCAAAAAGTACTAGGGCTTCCGGCCTTCGGGAATCACGAGATCGAGGCCCTCGACGCCGCTGGCGGTTTCCGGCCGCGGATCGTTCCACCTGGGGATCTCCGGGTGGTTCGGACCGTGAAGCGACTCCATCGGTTTCCAAACCCGATCCACCCGGTCATCGAACAAGTCCCCGATCAGCAGGTCCGTGATCGCCCCCCGCAGCTCGGGGTGCTTCCGGACGAAGTTCCCGAAGTTGAAGCCGTTGTAGTACTCGCAGATCAGCCGCCGCATCCGGTCCATGCCTTCGGTAAACCTCGGTCCCCATCGGCCGAGCTGGGCCGCCGAGAGGTTTCCCGAGGCCAGTCCTTCGACGATGGCGTCGCCGGCCAACTCCCCCGATTTCAGGGCGAGCATGATTCCCGACGAGTAGAGCGGATCGAGGAATCCGAATGCGTCCCCGACCAGCACCCAACCATCGCCGGCCACCCGTTTCGAGCGGTAGGAGAAGTCCTTCGTCGCGAAGCAGCCGCTCACGCGCCGCCCTTTCGTGGCCCGTTCCTTCGCGACCGGACAGCGCTCGAGCTCCTCGCCGAACGTCTTCTCGTAGTCCTTGCGGCCCTTGAACAGGTATTCGAACCCGGCCACGACGCCGACACTGACGATGTCGTTGTGGAGCGGCAGGTACCAGAACCACCCGTTCTTGTCCGACGTCTGGAGCACAAGCGTCGCGCCTTCGTCGCGTCCCGGGTCCCGGTGCGCGCCCTCGAAATACGTCCACACCGCCCCCATCGTCAGGACCGGATCCCAGACACGGAGGTCGAGCTTGTTCATCAGCAATCCGTTCTGGCCGCTGGCGTCCACGACGATCTTCGACCGGACCTCGCGTTCGCCTCCGTCTTCGTCGCGAACACGCACGCCAACTGCGGAAGAACCTTCAAACACGACGTCGAGAACGCGCACGCCCTCGTGGGCGCGGACTCCGTGTTCGCGGGCGTTCTCGAGCATCATCTGATCGAACTCGCTGCGCACGACCTGCCACGTCTGGGACGATTCGTGATCTTTGTTGTCCGCGAAATAGAACGGCGCCGACGCCTTGCCGTTGGCGTTGAAGAACTGCACGCTGTGCTTTTTCGTGAACGCGCTCGCCTTGAGCTTCGGAATCATTCCGATGCGGTTCAGCGTCCAATAGGTCTCCGGGATCATGGATTCGCCGATATGGAACCGCGGGAACCGCTCGCGCTCGAAGAGTTCGACGCCGGCGCCCGAGTCGGCGACGACGGTTGAAACCGTCGAACCGGCGGGCCCGCCACCAATCACGACGACATCGGTGTGTGCAGTTTTCATGGTCGAACTACCCTTTCACGACGAGTCGACGGGCCTTCATCTCGAAGCGGGGGAGGCTGCCGGGTTCCACCAAGTAGACGGGCACCGTGAGGCCGAGGGCTTCCCGCAGCTGGTGCGAGAGGCGTGACGGGAGCGCCGACACGTCCCCGGTTCCGGGGACGGGTTCGACCTCGATCGAAAGCGACCACATCGACCCGGACCGCGAGGCGGTCGAACGGAACTCCACGATCTCTACAAACCGCCGCACGACGGCCTCGATGGCCGCGGGATAGACGTTCACTCCGCGGATGTTGATCATGTCGTCGGCACGGGCCAGGATTCCGCCCTCGAGCCGGGCCCAGGTTCTTCCGCAGACGCAGGGATCGGCGCGGCGCACAACGATGTCGCGGCTCCGATAGCGAATGACGGGGCTTTGTGTTCGGCCGAGGTTGGTGATGACGAGTTCCCCGCGCTCACCGTCGACCACGGGCTCGCCGCTTTCCGGGTCGACGACCTCGGCGATGTATTCGGCTTCGTTGATATGGAGCGCGCCGGAACTTTCCCGGCACTCGAAGCTGATGGGGCCCGTTTCGGTCAGGCCGTGGTGGTCGATCACGCGCGCGCCCCAACTGGCTTCGATGCGGCTCCGGGTCGCGGGAATGCTGCCGCCCGGTTCTCCGGCGACGATCAGGGTGTGCACGCTCGATTCGGGGAGGGGCCGGAAGTCGGCGTGCGTCGCGGCAACTTCGGCGAGCCATAGGGCATAGGTCGGCGTCGAGCACACAACCGTGGCTTCGACCTTCTCGATCAACTTGAGGCGGACCTGGCTCGACATTCCGCCGCCCGGGATGCAGTGCGCGCCCATCTGGCACCCGGCTTCGAAGGCCGTCCAGAACCCGAGGAACGGGCCGAACGAGAATGGGAAGAATATCCGGTCCTCGGAAGTCACGTGAGCGGCGCGGAAGACGGTCCGCCAGCAGTCGAGCATCCACTGCCAGGATTCGTTGGTGTCGCACCACCGGAGCGGGACGCCCGTCGTGGACGACGTCTGGCAATATCTGGAGTACGCCTGTATGGGTTCGGTGAATCCCGTCCCCCACGGAGGATGACGCTGCTGGTCCTTGACGAGATCATCTTTCGTCGTGAAAGGAAGGCGCCGGAGCGCGGAGTGGAAGTCGGCGGCGAAGTCGAGGCCCGCCGGCGACGCGCCGGCCGCGTCGAGTTTGGCCGTCAGGAACGGGTTGCGTCCATAGTTGTATTCGAGGACCTCGGCGAGCCGCGCTCCCTGGCGCGCCTCGAGACTTGGACGGTCGAGCGCTTCAACCGGAAGAAGTACGGTCGCCTTCATTCGGAGATCGACTCGAGGGGTTTGGCGACTTCGAACAGGGCGCGGACGTCGTCCGGGATCGGGCGGGATCGGATCGAACCATCGGCGGCTCGTTCGACGCAGGCGATCGTCATCGATCCCGTCGCCATGCGTGTCTCGCCCTTCATCAGGAAACAATCGTAGGTCATGGATTTTTCCGTGACGGCCTTGATCCGGATCCAGACCTCGAACTCGTCTTCGAAACGCAGGGGCTGATGGAAAGCGAAAGACGCGGCGACGCGGGGCCATCCGATGTTGTCGGCCGCCTTGTCGGCGATGCCCATTCCGGCCGCGCGCCACAGAGCGTGTTCGGCCTCTTCCATGTACCGGTTGAAGTTGCTGAAGTGGACGATCCCTGCGGCGTCGGTCTCGTAAAAGTGTACGCTCCGAAGGAGCCGGTATTCGCTGATCACGGTTTCTTCTTTCGATCAGGTGTATCGGATCCCGGCGTGTTCTTCCAGGAAGAAGCCTGCGAGCAGGGAGTCGACGCGCAGCAAACCGTCGCGCGAGAGGACGATGGCGTTTTCCGAGAGCGTCTTCAGGTAGCCATCGGACTGGAGATCGGCGAGATGCCCGGAAAAACGCTCGATGACC
Source organism: uncultured Solibacteraceae bacterium (assembly GCA_964615925.1). Taxonomy (GTDB): domain Bacteria; phylum Acidobacteriota; class Terriglobia; order 20CM-2-55-15; family 20CM-2-55-15; genus JAJEDW01. The sequence goes on along the minus strand of CAZTTI010000559.1, from coordinate 3,565 downwards.
TTTGTCCCGTACTTTCTTTCGAAGTAACGCGGGTCGAGCACGCCGCGTTTCAACTGCAGCACGAATTCCCGGATCATCCGCTCTTCGTCGGTGGGTCGATAAGCCCGGTTCAGGGGGAGCCGGCCCTCCCCGATCGCTTCGCTGTAGGTTTCCCAGCGGTCGAGGTTCTGAACATGAACACCGTTCACATGGCCAAAAGACGAGACGCCCAGGCCGGCCATGTCCGCCCCTTCCCAGAGCCGGTCGGTGTAGACGAACCGCGCGTGGGGATCCTTGACCGCCGTATAGGCCGTCCGCAGCGTGTATCCGGCCGACTCCATCGCGTCATACGCTTCCCGCACCCAGCGCCGCTTCGTCGGCCAGTCCGCGACCGGTTCGTCGAACCGGCCTTCGTGATTCAGAATGTCGCGGCTGATCGTCGTGTTGAACGGCAGTTCCATCTGGTAGATCGTGATGCTGTCGGGCGACAACTCGATCACCTGCTCCACGGCGCGGCGCCAGGATTCATCGGTGTCCCCGAGCATGCCGGCGATCAGGTCGACGTTGACCGTCTCGAAGTCGAGGCTCTGGAGGTGTTCCCACGCGCGGAAGATCTCCCCGGAGCGGTGGGCGCGTCCGTTAAGCTCGAGAATCCGGTCGTCGAAATGTTCCACGCCGAGGCTCAGCCGCGTGACGCCCATGTCGCGGATCGCGGAGAGCTTGGTTTCGGTCAACGTGCCGGGTTCACACTCGAAGGTGATCTCCTCGGCGCGATCCCAGGGCATGATGGCGTTCAGCCGCGAAACCAGGCTGGAAAGCTGCGCGGTCGAGAGGAACGACGGCGTTCCGCCTCCGAAATAGACGAAGTCGAGCGTGCGCCCTTCGATGGCCGGAAGCCGGCTGTACATCTCCATCTCGGCGACGAGCGTGTCGAGGTAGGCGTTGACCTCATCCGAGTTCTTGTCCGTGTACACCCGGAAGTAACAGAAGTGGCACCGCTTCCGGCAGAACGGGATGTGGAGGTACATGCCGAGCGGGATGCCGTCGACGGGAGGCCGTTCCAGCGCCGGGAGCGCGTCCTCGGCGACGGCTTCGGGAGTCCACACCGAGAACGGGGGGTAGTTCGCGACGAAGTAACTGCCGACTTCGGTCTGCTTGTCTCGTTCTTGAAAGTTCTCGGCCATGGATGTTTCAGACGGAGTGGATCCGGCAGGGAAGTCGCGCGCGAGTCTTGCCTGCAACTCTAGAAACATTCTAGACGAAGTTCCCGAAGCCGTTCCACCGCCGGGCGGGAGACTTCGGTCAATTCCCGGCGGCGCGCTCCGCGGCAAGCTTGGCGGCAGCGCTCTCCTCGAGCCCCGCCATCCAACTCCTGAACGCTTCGGGATCGACGAAGGGGTGGGGGTCCGAAGGGCCGCGGGAGGCCAATCTGTCGGCGCGCGCGAAAATCTGTCCGGCGCCTTCGTGGTTGGTGATATTGACGTCGATGCCCTCGAAACCGCGGACGCGGCGCACGCTCGCGAGAAACATTTCCGCCTGCGGAACACCGGAAAAATTGGTTCCCATCCCGCCGAACATGAAGGCCGTATACGTGGCGTCGCCGTCGCGGACCGGGAACCGCATCGACGTCACGCCGAGCGTGTGGCCCGGAGTGTTAAAAAACGTAAAAGCCGTGTCGCCGAGCGTGATTTCCATCCCGTCGGTCAAGATCAGGTCCGGTGTCTCTCCCGTCATCGCCCAGTCTTCGGCCGCCATCCCGACCCTTGCTCCGGTGATTTCCTGGACGCGCGGCGCGCCACCGGCGTGGTCGCCATGTCCGTGGGAGACAAACACGTACCGGATTTCTGCAGGATCGAACCCCAGCGTCCGGACGTTCTCGAGAAGCTGGTCGGCGGAATTCGCGAACAGGGCATCGATCAGGATCAACCCGTCGCTGGTCTCGACCACGTACGCGCTGACAAAATCGACGCCGACGTAATAGAGGTTGTCGAAGATCTGGAAGGGCTCCCGCGACTGGGCATTGAAGTTGCCCTGTGGACGCGCCGTGGATGCCGTTAGCAACAAGAAGAGTGCGATCGAGGTTGCGATTCGGTTCATGGTTCCACCTCGGGTGTCTCGTCATCGTCGGGAAGGGTGAACTCCACCTCGACGTTCATCCGCATTTCGGCCGGAAATCCGTTGATCGTTCCCGGCGCGAACGTCCACTTTTCGACGGCCTCGATGGCCTTGGCCGTCAGCCCCATCGGGAGGCCCCGTGTGGGACGGGTGACCTCGGGTGAACCGTCCACGCGGATGATAGTTTCGAGCACGACGCGGCCTTCGACGCCCGCATCGAGCGCTTCGGGCGTGTATTCCGGCGCCACGCGTTCGAGCACCGCCGGACGGACGGTTTCCTGGGAGATGGGGGCGGCGCCGAGAAGAGCGGCGGCCAGAAGAAGAACAACAGGCATGAGTGCCTTATACAACCGAACGGGAGGATTCGAAAGGAGAGACGGAGAGATCGGGTCGCGAGAGCGGCCCGATCAGAGATCTTCGTTCAGTTCGATTCCTGCGTTTCGAGCTGATCGACCAGCATCCGCAGCCGTTCCTCGCTTTCCAGGAGTTTTTCCCGGGCCATGCTGACCCGACGTTCCGCCTCGCGAATCTGATCTTCGATCGATCGTTCCACGACAATCCGGTCGCGTTCGGCCATGACTCGCTCCACTTCGTGTTGGACTCTCCGGAGCTGCTCATCCGCGTTGCCGGATTGGAGGGCTTCGAGCCGTGCCTGCGCGGCGATATACGCGGGATGGTCCTCGGTGAAAGTGGCTCGGGCCCGCTCGTATGCCTGGCGTGCCTCGCTGACCTGTTGCGCTTGGGCAGTCTCCACTTCCCGAAGTCGTCTCAATTCTTCAAGAGTCTGCTGCCGTACGACACTCCGCTCGAGTTCAAGTTCTTCGAGTGCCCGCTGCCGCTCGAATTCGCGTTGAACGTCCGTTTGCCACTGGACCTCTTGAGCCGAGCGTTCGGCTCTCAGTTCTACGGCTTCCTGGATCGCCCGTCGCACGCGTGCACGCTCCAGGTCCGCCTCGAGCTCCCGCGGTTCCTGTTCGAGGACCGCGCGAGATTCGGCTTCCTCCTGAGCCACGCCCGTGAAGGAAGACCCCGATGCCGCGCGCGTTGGCGTCACGCAGGATGCGGCCCCGACGAGGGCCAGGATTCCGAGAGCCAATGTCCATGTGCGGGTTCGTGTCGACGGCTTCATACAACTCCTCCCATTCGACAGGTTTTCGATACGTTTCCCGAGTCCCGAGTGGCGCGTCATGGCGACGCCGCGGATGCGGTTGGGTCCGGCGGATTTGGCGATCTCGATCAAGAATTCCGCGTAGGTTCGACGGTCGCGACCAGCGGCGATCTCATCCGCCGCCTGCTCGGCGAGATGGGCCAAGTGGCGTTCGAGCCACCAGGCCAGCGGGTTCATCCAATATGCGGCGCGCGCCAATGACGCGATCAGATTTGTAAGGAAGTCCCGGCGCCGGACGTGGGCGGCGGCGACAATCGACCTAAAGCTGGATTCTAGGAGGATTTCGAACATGACCCGCCCTAC
>CAZTTI010000558.1:0-4336 GCA_964615925.1 uncultured Solibacteraceae bacterium | reverse complement strand
GATGTTTCTTCGTTAGGAACATAGTGTGTCTCCCGTGATGACCAATGGTTACTGCCAGTGTTTACTCGATGTTTTCCGCGACGGCATTCGTGGGCGCGTGAGCGGGCCCCTGCATCCGGAACGCGTCGGACCGGACGATGCCCAAGACGATCGAAGACCATTTGTAGCTGTCGCCGGCCGAATCGCGAACGATCGCGCGAACCTGCGGCATGTCGAAGTATTCCAACTCCCGGCCCAGGGCATACATCATGAGCTTCTCGGTCACGACCTGGGCGAACATGTCCGGCCGCGCCACGAGTTGCTCCCTCAGCTCCACCGGGCCCTCAATGGCGACGCCCGTGGGCAGGACCGTGCTGGCGTCGATCGAGGCCTGATCCGCGGCCGAATCCCTCGTCCGCCACTCGCCGGTCGCGTCAAAATTCTCCAGGGCGAGGCCGATCGGGTCGATCACGCCGTGGCACTGTCCGCAGGTCGGCGACGCCCGGTGTTGTTCGAGCCGCGCGCGCACGGTTCGGGGTGCCTGGCCCTCCTCGTTCTCGGGGAACGCTTCCACAGTCGGCGGTGGCGGAGCGGGCGGTGTCCCTATGAGTTTCTCGAGCACCCAGGCGCCGCGCAACACCGGAGAAGTTCGATTGGCGTACGAGGTCCCCATCAGCACGGCGCCCTTTCCGAGCAGGCCGAACCGCGTTTCGTCGGTCAACGTGAACTTGCGGAACTGCGAGCCCGTGATGCCGCCGATCCCGTAGTGGCGTGCCAGCCGGTCGTTGATGAACGTTTCGTTCGACGTCAGCAGATCAAAGATGCTGCGATCCTCCATGAGGATGCTCTCGAGGAACAACTCGACTTCTCTGGCGAAGTCTTCGGGCAGTTCGTCGTCGAAGCCCGGGAAAACCTCCGGATCCGGGGTCATGTCGCCGACTCCGTTCAACCGGAGCCACTTCATCGCGAAGCTCGAGACGAGGCTCGATGCCTTGGGATCGGCGAGCATGCGGCGGACCTGCTGATCGAGCACGTTCGCTTCGCTCAAGCGGTTTCCGATCGCGAGGTCGAGCAGTTCCCGGTCGGGGCTACTGCTCCAGAGGAAGAAGGAGAGGCGCGAAGCGAGTTCGAGATCGCTGAGCGCGGCTTCCTGGCTCTCGGTAACGCGGATCGCGCGATAGAGAAACTCCGGGCTCACGAGGACGGCGGTCACGAGCCGCTCCACGCCGCGATCGAAGTCTCCGCCTTCTTCGCGTCCTGCTTCATAGAACGGCAGGAGACGGTCGACGTCTTCCGTGGTGACCGGACGCCGGAAGGCGCGTTCCGCCAGGCGCTCGGCGATCCGCCGGGCGCAGGCCCCTTCTCCGGAGGTTTGCGGGTCGCACACGTAGATGAGTTCGCGGCTGGGGCTGGACACGCCGGTCACGTCGTACGGTCCGACGATTTCGACATCGCCGAGACCCGGCTGGTTCCCGCCGAAACCTCCCCCCGTGTTGGCCGTCGACGCGAATTGCGAGCTCTCGATGAAGCCGACGACGACGTTGCGGACGCCGGCCCGTACTTCGATCGGGATCCGGGTGAATCGCTCCAGGATCTCGGCGCGCCCGTCGCCGGCGAGGCGATTGTTCAGCATGAGGTCTTCGAGACCGCCGATCGACTCGCGGAACAGGATCTTCCCGTCCACCATGATGACGAGCGTGCTCGGGTTCTCCAGGCGTCCGGTGTAGAGCCCGACGGTCTGGTCGGGGAAGAGAACGTTGATGCGGTATTCGCCGTCGGCCGGGAAATAGTGTTCGAACATGATCCCGTCGCGAAGCCCGAGCGGCATGCCCTCTCCGCCACGGTTCTCCGCGAGCGTGTACTTGACGTTCTCGAGGAACTCTCCGCCGACCGCCTTCCGGGCAATCGTGCGCGCCGCGGCCATGTATTGATCCACGAACGCCGGCGACACGTTGAGGGCCGCAGCAATGTTGTCGAATCCGTCGATGGTGACGTCCTGCGGCAGGGCGTCGGGTTCGACCTCGACGCCGACGAGGTCCCTGACGGCGGCGACATATTCCGTACGGTTCAATCGCTGTATCGAGACATGTCCGGCCCGCGGCAGGTCCGGGTTCGAATCGAGAGCGGCTTCGACCACGTCCACGAACCCGTCGATCTCCTGCTGGGACGGCTGGCGGCTGCCAGGCGGGGGCATCAAACGTCCCCGGAGCTTTCGAACGGCGGTTTCCCAGACCTCGGGGTGGTCGGTGATCCCGTCGGGCGTCATCGTGTCGAGTGCGAGCCCACCGGCACGGGAGGCCGAACTGTGGCACCCGGTACAATACGTGCCGATCATGCTCCAGGTTTCCGCCTCGACCGCTGGCCCGCTCTGTCCATGGGCCACGGTCGATACGGCGAGAATGAGGAAAGCGATGTTCAAAATGGAAACACGTCTCATATCAGACCCAATCACTCGTAATCGGTCCTTGTCCCCATCACCGGCCGAAGCGGTCCAGCTTCCAGTGCCTCTGCCGCGGGAGTATTCTCGCGCCCAAGTCTATCAGTTCCGGGACAATTGACGCCGTGATACCACCAGGATCCCAGCGGTTTACGAAATTTTACCCGACGGGCGCCGCCCGACCCTAACCGAAACGCCGGGCCACTTGTGAATCCCCCTCGCATCTACCTGATCGATGGCAACAACGTGATGGGCCAGCGGGTTGGCTGGCACCGGGACCGGGCGGGTGCCCGGCGACGCCTCGTCCGGGAAGTCTCCTCCTTCTGCCGATCGCGGGGCGTCGAGGCCATCAAGGCCGTCGTCGTGTTCGACGGTTCACCGGGCGCCGACGAAGCCGCCGGCAGGATCGTCGGAGGTGTGCGGGTCGTTTTCGCCGGCCCGGGGTCGGACGCCGACGGCCGGATCGTGGAGTTGGCGTCGACGATGGCCGGTGAGGGCGGGCTCCTCGCGGTGACATCGGACCGGGAACTCCGCGAACGGCTGGCCGAACACGGGGTCCGATCCATCCGTTCCGGGGAGTTCCGCCGGATGTTGGGCGATTGAGCGGCTCGCCCCCGTTTCAGTTGGCGTCTTCAGTTTCCGTCTGCGGCGGGAGCGCTTCGATTCTTCAATCCCTCATTCGCACGCGCGGGCCGTTGCCGCCAAGCGCTTGATCTGGAACAATGTGGGCGGTTTTCCACGGTCGAAGCAAATGGGGGGAGGATGCCGGATCGGTCGAACCGCGGGACTCGCAGGAAACGCTCCCAGCCGGACTGGGTAGGTCTTTCCGACGAACAGCTTCTCGGTCTGCGCATCTCGGACCTCGGCCTGAGGATTGAGGGTTCGGCCTTCGAGGAGCGTATCGATCAACTTTACGACGAGCTCGAAGCCCGCGACATCGGATTCCGCCCACACGTCTGGCTCTCCGAGGACTGGTTCTCGCCGGATGGCATTCCCGGAATCGCCGTTCCGTTCTACCTGGTGAGCGAGCGACTGATGAGGCTGGAACGCAAGCAGATGCTGGAGGTGGAGGGAGGGACCCGCGAGTGGTGCATGCGGATCCTCCGCCACGAGGCCGGCCACGCGATCGATACGGCCTATCGGCTGCGCCGCAGTCGCGGTTTCCGCGAGGTTTTCGGAAGGGCCTCCGTTCCGTATCCGAAGTACTACAACCCGAAACCGAACAGCCGTCGATTCGTCCTGCACCTGAATACCTGGTACGCGCAGAGCCACCCCACCGAGGATTTTGCCGAGACGTTCGCCGTATGGCTCAAGCCCAGGGCGCGTTGGAGGTCGGAGTACCGGGGCTGGCCGGCGATCAAGAAGTTGAAGTACGTCGACGAGGTGATGCGCGAGATCGGTTCCGAAAGTCCGAAGGTCGTCTCTCGCCGGCGTGTCGAATCAGTGCGGACGATTCGGAATACGCTCGGCGAATACTACCAGGCGAAGCGGGCCCATTACGGGCTCGATTACCCCAGCTTCTACGACGCCGACCTGGAACGGCTCTTCTCGCGTTCGCCGGAACATTCCCGGAACACATCCGCGGCGGCGTTCCTCCGCCGGACACGCCGGCACCTGCGAACACCGGTGGCGCGCTGGACCGACGAGCATCCGTATACGATCGACCAGGTTCTGGACGAGATGATCGAGCGGTGCCGGCAGCTCCACCTCCACCTCGCCTTTCCCGAGGCGGAGGTCGAGCGGGACGCCCTCATCATGCTCACCGTGCAGACGATGAACTACCTTCACGGCGGGCGCTACCGGGTGGCGCTATGAAGAAGCTGCGCGTGATGGCGCTGGTCCGGGAAGGGCTGATCCCTCCCGATAGCCTTGACGGAAAGAGCGACAAGGAAATCGCCAGGTGGAAGTTGGAATTCGACG
>CAZTTI010000557.1:0-11780 GCA_964615925.1 uncultured Solibacteraceae bacterium | reverse complement strand
CGCCGAACGGTTCCTCGCCAAACTCGGACTCGACCGGAATCGCCTCGACGGCCTGCATTCCCATTCCCTCGCCCAACTTCAGGACGCGTTCTACGGCACTCCGTCCATCCCCGGCCTGGCGGGAGGGCCCGTCATCGACGGCCACGTCCTGCCGCGCCACCAGTGGGATCCGACGGCACCGAGCTACTCGTCGGACGTCCCATTGATGATGGGCTCGACTGAAACCGAAGATGGCTGGGTTGGCCCGCCGCCGTTCGACCTTTCCGACGAGGACATGCTGAAACGGTTCACGCGCTTGGCAAACGGAGATGCCGAGCGCGGAAGCGCGCTGGCTTCCCTCTACCGGCGTCTTCATCCCGACAAGCGGAACCAGATGTTGTGGCTGACGGCCGACTCGGACAACTCACGCCGATGGAGCGCGCAGGAACTCGGCCGGCTGAAACATGCCCAGGGCGGCCGGCCGAGTTTTCTCTACTTCTTCGACTGGCACTCGCCGGTCCATGACGGCCGGATGGGGTCGTACCACACGCTGGACATTCCGTTCGTCTTCTACAACATGGATCTCGGCGCGTCGATGACGGGCGCGTCGCAATACCGGTACGAACTGTCCCACGTCATGAGCGCGGCATGGGCGGCGTTCGCGAGGACCGGTGACCCGAACCATCCGGACATGCCGCATTGGGCTCCGTTCGATCCCCAGCGCTATCCGACGATGATGTTCGGCGACGAGGTGCGGGCGATGGACGACCCGAACAGTGAGACGCGCCACGCGCTGGCCGAGATCCGAAATCAACGTTGACGCCGACACCACGCACTTCTCCGACCCCGCAGGCGTATCATGTGCCCCGCGCCATGTTGAACACCGAGTTTTTCAGCTAGTTCTCTTCCTTGTAATTCACCGTGACCTGAGTCCCGTCGTCTTCGCGGATGACGGCGACGTTGACGTTCCGGCCGCTCGAAGCGTTCGACGCGCTGATGCTTCCGAATGAGGTCGGGCCGCTTTCGGTGAGGGACCGGCCGCCGATGTCGTAGCCGCTACCTTCCAGGACACGCTCGTAATAGTCGAGTACCGTCTGCGGATCGTCGGTCGTGCCGCCGCTGATCGCGCCGGTCAGCGAGTCCCCGTCGGTTCCCTGGTAGCCGACCTGAAGGTCGGCCACTCCCGGGTATGTCGGGACCCAGTCGGGAACGTTGTCCAGCGTCGCCGCTCCTCCAAAGGCCATTTCTCCATCCGTGCCCGTAACTCTTAGCGCGCCGCCCTCACCGCTCTGGGCATCGACAGAAAACTCGCCCTCGTCGGTCGTGATGCTGAATCGTCCCGCGGCGATGTCTTCGAAGTTGAGCGTTGCCGTCCCCCCCGTGCTGGTGTCCCGAATCGTGAGGGTGCCGGCAGCATCGTTGGTTTCGATCAGCTCGAGTTCGGGGTTGAGGCGGACAATCGCTTCCGCGGCCGCCCTCGCCGGGTTCTCTTCCAGGGCTTCCAGGAATTCGGTCAGGCTGCGCTCTCCGGTCGCCTGATCCACGACCTCCTGACCGGCGCGCCAGAGGAACACACCGAGGACAAAGAGGCCGACGAAGCCAATCACGACGACAGCGCCGACGATGATGGCAATCAGAGCGAGGGGCGACAGCCCCTTTCGAGAGCTGCCGGCAGCAGAGACGTTGGGCGGCTGCGTATCGGTCATCGTGTTTTCTCCTCGATGTTCCCTGTCGACTAGTCCCCCGGCCGCGTTCAGGAGAACGGCCGATGAATCGAACGATACACCATACCGGCCACCAATCCCTCCTGGCTCGAAGGGTTGGCGAGCGACGGACCGGCCTGTCCGGTTCCGGTGACGATGGCGTCGAATAGTTTCATTCCTGCTCCAAGGTGATTCGTCGGAGTATCGTCCCAGACTCCCCGGCAGAGTTCTTGCCTAACCGGGCGGCGTGTAGTTGAATCCTCTCTGAACGACCGAACGAAGAACACGGGAGATAGCCGCATGAACGTTTGTTTCCGAATCGGGATGTCCGTCGTGATCGCCGTTTTCGTCTTTTCGCCGAACGCGGGAGCCCAGATCTCGGGCACCGTCCAGCGCCCGAACGTCTTTGGCGCCACGCTCGATGGCAATCTTCTCGGCGAGTCCGATTCGCCCGAGGTCACGATCTACCTGCCGCCGAGCTATAGAACCGACACCGGCCGCCGTTATCCTGTCGTCTATTTCCTCCACGGCTACGGCCTGACCGATCAGGGCTACATGGGACCGGGCGGACCGTTCGAACTGCTCGAGGCCGCCGACCGGGCGTTCGTCTCCGGCGGCGCGCGGGACATGATCATCGTCGCGCCCAACGGCTACAACCGCTTCGGCGGGAGCATGTATTCCGCCTCGATCACCACGGGCGATTGGGAGAGCTACATCGCCGATGACCTCGTCGCCTACGTCGACGGGAACTACCGGACGATCGCTTCGCGTGACAGCCGGGGTCTTTCCGGTCACTCGATGGGCGGATACGGCACGCTCCGCATCGGGATGAAGCGGCCCGACGTCTACGCGGCGCTCTACCAGATGGCGGCGTGTTGCCTGATGAACGGGCAGGGCGGCGGACGCGGTCGCGGCGGGGGTGTGACGGCGGAGCAGGCCGAACAGGCCCAGGCCGGGCAGGGCGCGCGCGGCGGCCGGGGACGCGGGCGCGGCGCGTTCAACACCGCCGGTGCACAGTCGGCCGCGTGGGCGCCGAACCCGAACAACCCGCCGGACTACTCCGATCCATTGATGGTCGACGGCGATCTGCAACCCCAGGTCGCGGCGCTGTTCCATGCGAACTCGCCGCTGGTCATGGTTCCGCAATACGTCACGAACCTGAAAAAATACCACGCGATCGCGGGTGACGTCGGGCTCGGCGACGGGTTGTCGTCGACGAACATCCAACTCGCCGAACTGCTCGAATCATTGGGCGTGGAATACGACTTCGCGACGTTCGATGGCGATCATACCAATCGCGTCGCCGAACGGTTCGAAACCGTCATGTTGCCGTTCTTCTCGGACGTGCTCGATTTCGGGGATTGAGGAAAACAACGACGGCTCGTGAAAGCTGGCCCTGAACATGTTCAGGAGCGGTCCCCGGTCCGAATCGATCGGGCGGAACCCGACTCCGGGCGCCGGCAAACTCCCATCCCCGGCTGTGCTACGATGGCTATTTTATGTCGACGCCCGTATCCAGCCCGCCCCAGCCGACCCGGGCCCTCGCCAATTCCGATCAGGTCGAACACGGCAACTTCCTGACGACGACGGTCGACGCGCTCGCCAACTGGGCGCGCAAGAGTTCGCTCTGGCCCTACCCCTTCGGAACGGCGTGTTGCGCGATCGAGTTCATGGCCGTGGCGTCGGCCCACTACGACATCGCGCGCTTCGGGTCGGAGGTCGTCCGCTTCTCGCCGCGCCAGTCCGATGTCCTGATGGTCCTGGGCACCATCAACGACAAGATGGCGCCGGTGCTCAAGAAGATCTACGACCAGATGGCCGAGCCCAGGTGGGTGATCTCGATGGGGGCCTGCGCAACTTGCGGCGGGTTCTATCGCGCTTACCACGTCATGCAGGGCATCGACGAGATCATCCCCGTCGACGTCTACATTCCGGGTTGTCCTCCGGTCCCGGAAGCCGTCCTCGACGCGATCCTGAAGCTCCAGGAACAGATCCAGAACGACACGCGGAGGTCCTACGAACGCCACCCGCGCCACCAGGTCCTGAAAGCCCCCGAGGTCGACGCCACCGTCCACCCGATGACGCCGCCGTCCCGGCCGCTGGTCCGCTTCCTCGAGGAGAACCAGGAAGCCGCCGGGCCGATCGCCGACGCCGTACGCGCCAAACTCGGCGACCAGCTCCTCCACATGCGCGAGTTCCGAGGGGATCTCTCGGTCACGTTGAAGCGCGAGACGATCCAACAGTCGCTCCACACGTTGCGGCACGACCCGGCGTTCGACTTCCGGATGCTCCTCGACGTCACGGCCGTCGATTTCCTGGACCAGCGCGCGGAACGATACGACGTCGTCTACCACCTCCTCTCGCTCGGAAACAAACACCGGCTCCGCGTGAAGGTTCCCGTTCCCGGGGACGACCCCGTGGTCGATACGGCCATCGGCGTCTGGAAGGGAGCCGACTGGGCCGAGCGCGAAGCCTTCGACATGTTCGGCATCCGTTTCAGGGGCCACCCCGACCTGCGCCGCATCCTCACCCATTCCCAGTTCGAAGGACACCCGCTGCGGCGCGACTTCCCACCGGGCCAGCGGACGATGTGTACGGAAACCATCGACCTGCCCGTCGTCGAACGGACGCGCCAGCGGCAGCACGAGACCGGCGACTCCGAGCCCATGATCCTGAACCTGGGTCCCCAGCACCCGGCCATGCACGGGACCTTCCGGCTCCAGATCGCGACCCATGGTGAAAGGATCCTCGACGCCGACACCGAGATCGGGTTCCTCCACCGGTGTTTCGAGAAGATGGCCGAAACCCACACGTATTGGCAGATCATCCCGTTCACCGACCGCCTCAATTACATGTCGGCGATGATGAACGGCGTGACCTACGCCATGGCCGTCGAAAAGATGTTCGGCGTGGAGATTCCGAAGCGCGCCCAATACATCCGCGTGATCCTTTCCGAGCTGAGCCGCATCGCCGACCACCTCGTCTGCATCGGGACGAACCTGGTCGATCTGGGAGCGATCACAAACTTCTGGTACGCGTTCCGCCCGAGGGAGGAAATCTACGACCTGATCGAGGCGTGTTGCGGTGGCCGCCTGACGGTCAGCTACGTCCGCATCGGCGGCGTCGCGAAAGACCTCCCCGACGGATTCGTCGAGAAGGCCAGGGGCGTCCTCGCCTCGATCCGCAAATACGTCGACGAGCTGGAGAAGATGAACCGGCACAGCCGGATCTTCAAGGCTCGAACCCTCGGCGTGAACGCAATCTCGGCCGAAGACGCGCTCGACTGGGGCTTCACCGGTCCCGTGCTCCGGGCCGCCGGCGTGCCGTACGACATCCGGAAGTGGTTCCCCAACTACGACTACGACCAGTTCGAGTTCGAGATCCCCATCGGGGAAAACGGCGACATCTACGATCGTTATCTCGTCCGCATGGAAGAGATCCGGCAGAGCATCCGCATCATCCAGCAGGCCATGGCGAACCTTCCGGAAGGCCGGGTCCAGATCGACGACCGCCGCATCAGCCTGCCGCCCAAGCAGGGCGTCTACACGAACATCGAAGACCTGATGAACCACTTCGAACTGATCCAGGACGGCATCCGTCCCCCGATGGGCGAGGTCTATTCCTACTGGGAAGCCGCGAACGGCGAACTGGGTTTCTACCTGGTCAGCGACGGGGACCGGACACCGTACCGGCTACGGTGCCGCGGCGCCTGCTTCTACATCTTCCAAGCCTTCAACCATATGATCAAGGGTGGCTATATATCTGATGCTATAGCTGCACTTGGATCGCTAAACATCGTCGCTGGAGAGCTCGAAAAGTAGCTCGAGAAGAAACGATGGAAACCCCCACACGCATCTATTACACGCGCCCGGCGGACATCCGGCCGGAGTGCCATGAGCTCATCCGGTTCGACATGGATTCGGTCCGTCAGATGGTCCGCGCGGACCGGGAGAGCGAACCCGGGATCTGGATCGTCGAACCTGAGGGATACGAGTCGAACGGGCATCCTCTACGCGACAGCGATTCCATCCGTCTGATCGGGTACGTCGCGGAATCGGGAACGGTCTACGCCACCGACGGGTGCAACTCCTGCCGTCACCGCCCGAGCAAACGGATCGAGGAGCTCGAGGAAGGGGAGCTCGAAGAAACATTCTCGGGAACACAACTCCCGGTGACGATGCTCGAAGAACTGGCCCGCCACCTCGCCGCCCCGGAACGCCGGGCGCGATCGAACTGACGCCGCCTACCGGCTACGCCCGACGCCCACGCGGTCGCAATACTTCCGGATCCGGCATTCGGAGCAGAACGGGCTCACCGGCTTGCACAGGTTCTGCCCAAACGTCACGAGCAGGTCGTTGAATTCGATCCAGAACTTCTTCGGCAACTTTTCCCGGAGCACCATCTCGGTGGAGTCCGCGTCTTTCGTCTCGACATATCCCAGCCGGTTCGAGATCCGGTGGACATGGATGTCGACGGCGATGCCCGGCTTGTCGAACCCGAGCGTGACGACGATGTTGGCCGTCTTCCGTCCCACGCCCGGAAGCGTCACCAGTTCCTCAACCGTGGCGGGAACCTTCCCGCCGAAGTCGTCGAGGATCCGTCCGGAGATCTTCCGGATCGTTTCCGCTTTCACGCGATAGAACGAGACCGGATAGATCAGCTTTTCGATCCGCGGTGCGCGCAAGCGCAGAACGCCCTCTGGTGTGTCCGCCACGGCGAAGAGCCGGCCGCTCGCCGCCACCGTCGTCCGGTCCTGGGTCCGCAGGCTCAGAATGCAGGAGATGAGGGTCCGGAACGGCGTCTCGCTGTAGTGGGCTAGCGCCGGCACTTTCCACTGCTCGACTTCCCGGCGGAGGACCCGGACGATATGATGGATGTCGGAATCGCGCATGACGCCTCAAGGTAACCCAGAATGCAGGACGGCCCGGCCATGAGTTGGGTGGGCTTGGCATTGGGATTGATCCGCGACGTGGCCGTCTCCCAGGCCGGTCAGGAGATCCTCAAGGACGTCCGCAAGGACAGAGGGGGGAATCCGAAGAAGCCTCCCGCCGTGCCACCGAAGACCGATGCTGAACTGGACCGGTGGCGGCAGGCGGTCGAAGCCCGGCAATCCGTCCACGAGAAGAACATGGGCATGCTGGTGGAGATGCTGAACGCGCAGGAAGCCAACCTGGTGAAGATCCAGAAACGCCAGCGGATCTGGAACCTGGCGCTGGCCGCGGGCGTCATCGTGGCGATCGCGATCCCCGTCGTGTGGTTTCTCTTCTTCCGAGTCTGAGTCGTGAAGATCCGGAGGGACCCTCCCTGTCTCGTGCCGCCGATACCCTCCACCTACGGAGGCTCCGATGCACGCAACCACAAGCCCGGCCCCCCTCGTCCACGATCCGGAAGTCGACCCGGCGCTCGAAGCCGCAGACTATGTCGAGCCGCCCGAGCTGAAAGCCCGGCTCGACATCGAGGAGAGTCAGGGGGAATAACGGGCCGCATGCCGCGTCTCTTCCTGCTCGTCCTCGTCCTCGGCGCAGCCTGCCCCGCACGCGCATCCGGTCAGTCGAACCTCGCCGATCTGGACAGTTCCATCACGTCACTCGCCGACCGCGTGCTCGGAAGCGTCGTCCACATCGAGAGCGACGCCTACGCTCCCGTCGTTGACGGATTCTCCGAAAGCCCGCTCGCCGTCCGGTCGAGCGCGGGATCCGGCGTGATCCTGACCGCCGATGGTTACATCGTCACCAACGCCCACGTGGTCGCCAGCGCCACCCGTGTCTGGGTCCGCATGGCCCGGGCCGCCGGCCCCGAAGGCCAGAGCGTCCTCCCGCAACGCGGACCGCGTCTCGAGGCCGTCGTCGCCGGCCTCGATACCGAAACCGACCTCGCCCTGCTCAAGGTCGAAGCCGATTCCCTGCCCGCACTCGAACTCGCCGACTCCGAACTCGTGCGCCAGGGCCAACTCGTCCTCGCGTTCGGAAGTCCGCTGGGGCTCGAGAACTCGGTCAGCATGGGCATCGTGAGTTCGGCGGCGCGCCAGCTCGAACCCGAAGACCGCGTGATCTACATCCAGACCGATGCGCCGATCAATCCCGGAAACAGCGGAGGCCCGCTGGTGGATACCTCCGGTCGCGTCGTCGGGATCAACACCATGATCCTTTCGCCCAGCGGGGCCAGTGCGGGGGTCGGGCTGGCCGTTCCGAGCAACATCGTCCGGTCGGTGGTCGACCAGCTCCGGGAGCGTGGGCGTTTCGTCCGCGGCGACATCGGCGTGAACGCCCAGACGATCACGCCCGAAATGGCGGCCGGTCTCGGGCTGGAACGCGAATACGGCGTGATCCTGAGCGACGTCCGTCCGGGCGGCGCGGCCTACGCGGCCGACTTGCGCATCGGGGATATCGTGTTGAGCCTGGACGGGAAGCCGATGGAGAACGCGCGGCAGTTCCTGGTGAATTTGTATGGCAAGCCGCTCGACGCGGCCGTTCCCCTGGAGATTCTGCGAAACGGAATGACCCAGACCCGATTTGTCATCGTGCGGTTCGAGCCGGACACGCCGGAAAACGTGGTCCGGTTCCTGAACATGCAGCAACGCCGAGTCGTTCGACTCGGCGTCTTGGCCGTCCCCGTCGACGACAACCTTCGCGGGTTTCTTCCGGTGTCCCGGCTGCCGGGCGGCGTGCTCGTGACCGGAATCCTGCTGTCGGGCAGCGCGCCGCGGGACGTCGTCGCGACCGGCGACATCATCTATTCGGTCAACGGACAGCCCGTCGAAAGCGTGGATCAACTGGAAGATGTGTTAGGAGGGATCGGGACGGGGCAAACGGCGGTGCTCCAGATCGAGCGGGGCGGCAGGCTGTCCTACGTCTCGGCGCGGTTGAACTAGGGCCTGTTAACACTAATTGACTATAGCAGGGGAATGGGTAAGAATGCGTACATGGAGATCACCCAAGCCCAGTACGAGCAGATCGCCGACTGTCTTCCCACGCAACGGGGCAACGTTCGGCTGAATAATCTGGATGTCCTGAACGCCATCGTGTACGTGGCTGAGCAAGGCTGCAAATGGCGTGGCCTTCCGAAACGTTTTGGCAACTGGCACACGATCTACACTCGAATGAATCGGTGGAGCAAGAGTGGAGTGCTGGACCGCTTGTTTGAGAGGCTGCAGCAATCACAGATCGTGCGTATCAAGATTGAGGCCGTCTCCCTGGACAGCACAATCGTAAAGGTGCATCCCGATGGCACCGGCGCGTTAAAAAAAACGGTCCGCAGGCCATCGGGAAATCCCGTGGAGGATGGACAACCAAGATTCATATGGTTGCCGCGGATGCTCGAACGGCCGTAACATTCTCACTGTCGCCAGGGCAGGATCATGATGCGGCCCATGGACGCAAGCTGCTGCAAACTCTGGCTCGACCGCTGTCCCCGGTTCACGTCTTAATGGATCGCGCCTATGAAGGCAATGAGACCCGTCAACTGGTACTGGACCTGGGTTTCATACCGGTTGTGCCGCCAAACTCCAATCGGCTCGAACCCTGGGAATACGATCGTGAGATGTACAAGAGGCGCAACGAAGTCGAACGGCTATTCCGTCGGCTCAAAGGATTTCGTCGCATCTTCTCCAGGTTCGAGAAACTCGACGTTATGTTTACAGCCTTCATCCACTTCGCGTTGATCATCGAGTCGCTTCGTTTGTGTTAACACGCCCTAGTCTACTCTCACAACGAACTAAGTCAATGACTTACAATTTTTCCGGACGATCCTCGGAAAGGTGCGATCTGGGCTGGGTCCTCGGTGTGCTTCCCGGCGGGGCAGAGGAGATCGTGGGTGGACTGAAGTTTCATTCCACCCGTGACGGATAAACAAGGTTCCGCACGAGACCGTGAAGCCGTCCGGCATCTTCGGCGCCTTCGCGCGGGGCGATGTCCCAGAACGCCACGAATTCCGACGTCGAACTCTCTCCCTCGACTCGGATCACGAGAACGACCGTCCGCCGCAGAAGGTCGCTGCCGACCGCCTCGGCGCCGGACCACCGGAACGGGCTGGCTTGACGGACCTCACGGTTCAAGCGTTCGAGCGACTCCTCTCGCAGTTGGTTGGCGCAGACAAGTCGAAACCCCTCGCACTCGATCGCTCCGGTGGAGTCGATCGTGGCGTGGTGATCGATCCCGGCGATTCCGCCGGTCTCGCAAACCAAGAGGACCCAGTCCGCGGCGGCCGGAAGCGCCGGAGGCGTCGGGTCGCCCGGAAGCCTGTTTTGGGCCTGTGTGGAACAGGGGGCCGCGACCAGCGCGGCGATCAGCATCAGATGCCGGAGAAGTCCCGGGTCCATGTCCGAAGAACGACCGGCCCAGAGTTTTCTTAGGCCTCTTCGTTCCACGGAATCCCACAAATGGGGTGATATCATCGCTTTTGATGCCTGATTCCACGCCCGACGATGCTGCCGAAAAGCTCCGTGCCGCTCTCGACATGTACGATACCGGGCTGTCCATCATGCGCCAGAACCTTCGCCGCCGTTTCCCCCAAGCCGCCGACGTTGAGATCGAGGCGAAGCTCGAAGAGTGGCTTCGACACCGTCCTGGAGCTGAACATGGGGACGCCCCGGGCCGGGTTCGGCGACCCCGGCGATGACCTCATCCGATCTCGAAACTGCTCTGAGGAATATTGCCTCCGACCTTTCCTCCATTGGGACGCGATTCGCGCTGGTCGGAGGCTTGGCCGTTTCCGTGCGCACGGAACCCCGGTTCACGCGGGACGTGGACCTGGCTGTTTTCGTCGAAACCGACCACGACGCGGAGGCGTTGATTCAGTCCCTGACGGCACGGGGATACGCGGTCGACACTCTGGTCGAGCAGGAGACGCAGGGCCGACTGGCGACGGTCCGGTTGAGACCGCCGACCCAGCGTTCGCTGTCGGTCGACCTGCTCTTTGCCTCTTCCGGAATCGAACGCGAGATTGTTGCCGACGCCCAGCCCATTGAGGTTATCGACGGTATGCTCGTCCCCGTGGCGACAATTCCTCACCTGATTGCAATGAAGGTCCTGGCCACCGACGACCACGAGCGCCCTCAAGACCGCGTCGATGTTGTTGCCCTGTTGGCAGCCGCGACCCACGGCGAACGCTCCAAGGCTCGGGATGCATTGCAGGCGATCGCCGATCGTGGTTTCGATCGCGGCAAGGACCTCCTGAAGGAACTTCAGCGCCTGGAGTCCCGATAGGAATGAAGACTGTGCGCGGTTCGCAATCGATTCCCACGACCTGTACAATTAAGAGTTTGACCGGCTGACGAAAGCCGTCCCACAGGTGAGGATTCATGAGCAACACTCCAACCGAACCGCAGGTGCTCGACGCCCTGCGTCACGTGAACGATCCGGACCTCCAGAAAGACATCGTTTCGCTGGGTTTCGTCCGGAACATCCAGATCGACAACGGCTCGGTCCGCTTCGACATCAATTTGACGACGCCCGCCTGTCCGGTCAAGGACCAGCTCCGCGATGAAGCCGCCGCGCTCGTCGCCCAGATTCCGGGCGTGACCAAAGTCGACGTGAACATGACGGCCGAGGTGCAGCAGGCTCCCAACCTGGCCAAAGGCGCTCTTTCCGGCGTGCGGAACATCGTCGCCGTGGGAAGCGGCAAGGGAGGCGTGGGGAAGTCGACCATCGCCGTGAACGTGGCGGCGGCGCTGGCGCAGTCCGGGGCCCGCGTGGGCCTGCTCGATGGTGACATCTACGGACCGTCGCTCCCCATCATGCTCGGCGTGAGTGGTATGCCCGAGCACTCCGGCGGCAAGATCCAGCCCCCCGAAGCCGCCGGTCTCCGCTTCATGTCGATGGGGCTGCTCGTGAAGTCCTACGACCAGCCGCTGATCTGGCGCGGGCCGATGGCGCACAAGGCCTTCCAGCAATGCCTGTTCGACGTCGAATGGGGCGAACTGGATTACCTCATCATCGATCTTCCTCCGGGAACCGGAGACGTCCACCTCACGTTGAGCCAGTCGGTCCCGATGACGGGCGCCGTCATCGTCTCCACTCCCCAGGACGTTGGTCTCAAGATCTCGATCAAGACGTTGAGGATGTTCGAACAGACCCGTGTTCCGATCCTGGGCATCGTCGA
>CAZTTI010000556.1:0-5258 GCA_964615925.1 uncultured Solibacteraceae bacterium | reverse complement strand
AAGCGGTCGCTGGAAAAGGCGGGGGCCACCGAAGTCATCACGGCGGAATCCACCGTGACGTCGGCGCTGGTCCGGGCGTCGGTTTCGAACCTTCCGGTGATGTCGGTTCCAGAGAACGCGGGATGAAGGCCGGGCGCGCTCTTTGCCTGCTTACTGGGGATCGGCCGGCAGTTCCGGCCGGGCGTACGGCCCGGGCGCGGTCGTGAGCGCTTCGAGAAACGCCATCAACTGTGCCTTTTCCTCGTCGGTGATCTCGCGGGGCTGGAGAGCCTCGTCGAGCCACTCGTTCGCGTGGCCTCCGCTCAGGAGGTAGTCGACGGCTTCTTCCAGCGTCGCCGCACTGCCGTCATGGAAATACGGCGGGTGCAGGGTGACGTTCCGGAGCGTGGGGGTCTTGAACGCGCCGTTCATCGCCGCGGCGTTCGGGTCTGGCGGCTCCTGCCCGGCGAGGACCGCGCCGCGGCCGAGGTCCGGATTTTCGCCGTCGAAGCCGACGCCGATGTTGTGGAACAAGGTGTCGGTATAAAGCGGCGGCAGGTGGCACAATGTGCAGTTGGCCTTGGTATCCAGGCTGAACACGTCGAAGCCGGCGATGGCGTCGGCCGAGACCGCGTTTTCGTCCCCCAGCTCGTAACGATCCCACGGCGACTGGTCGGCTTCGAGGGACCGGACGAACGTCGAGAGCGCGTCGACGATGGCGTCGGCCGTGACCTCGGTCCCCATTGCGCTCTCGAACTGTTCTGCGTAGCCCGGGATCGCGCCGATGCGTTCGGCGATGGCTTCCGGTGTCGCCCCGGCCTGACCGCGCCAGGCCGCGAGGATCTGATCCTCGAGCGTGGGCATACGGCCGTCCCAATAGAACTCGTTGTAGTAGCCGACGTTGTAGAGCGTGGGCGAATGGCGCGTGTTGACGTTGCCCGCCGCGTTGGTGGACAGGGCCAGGCCGTCCCCCCAGCCCATTTCGGGAAGGTGGCAGTTTTCGCATGAGAACTCCCCATTGTCGGAGATCCTCGTGTCGAAAAAGAGTTGTTTGCCCAGTTCAACCTTCTCGGGAGTCATGGGATTGCCGGCCGGAACCGGCATGTCGGGCAGGAATGACGCGGGTTCCGCTGGCGCCGGAGCGGGTTCGTCGGCGGGCTCGCCGGGACCGCAAGCGGCGAGAAGCCCGAAGGCCAGTGCCATCAGCCCAAATCGGATCCTGTTCGAGTTCGGTGTCGTCATATGTGCATGCTCCCGTTGATCATTCGCGTAGGATCGAGGCCGACATCAGTGCACTAGGATACCAGCACCGGGGAGTGTCCGCGTCTTTGTGCTCCTAGACCTGCCGGGGCGGCGCCGTAATCCGGATCCGGCCCGCCGCCAGGTTCTTCTGGAACCTGCGAATCAGCCAGTACTTGACGACGTGCCGTGACGGGGGGAACAAGAGGGCGAGCCCGGCCAGGTCGGTCAGCAGGCCGGGAGTCAGGAGCACGACGCCTGCAATGAGGACCAGGACACCGTTGAAGATCTGGTCCGCGGGCACGATTCCCGCGTTCACGTCCTCGCGCATCCGTTGGAGAATCCGGAACCCTTCCATCCGCGCCAGATAGGCGCCCACCAGGCCCGTTCCGAAGACGAGGAGCAACGTCGGGAGCGTCCCCAGACGCCGGCCGACCTCAAGCAGGATCGTGAATTCGGCGACGGGAATGATGACGAAAAGCGCGAGCAGGATCCAGAAAGCCTTCACCTGACGATGGTAGCATTACGAGTTGTGAAGTCGCTCGCGATCGTTGCGGCCCTCGCCCGGTTTTACCTGCGGGCCGTTCCGTCCGATTGGTTCAGGAGGGCGCCGTATCTGCCCCTGCCCCCGCGCTCCTACGTCCGGTGGCGCATGGAGACGGCCTACGGGTACAACCCGCCCGCGTCGAGAGAAGTCGTGCGCGACCTCTGGCAATTTGGAGCGTGGTTGGTGGCCTCGGAGCGGGAATCGCGCCGTCCCCGCCGGGAGATGTAAAAAACCCTCCCATTTGGGAGGGTTTTTTATCCGTTCCGGGATTCTTCCGGCCAGGGACGGTGTCAGGAAGATTCTGTGATCGAGTGACCCGGAACGTTCGATTTTCTTGCTCGCCGTTCAGACCAATAGACCGCCCGATCAACGGGAAAATACGTCCGATTGAGTTTTTCTTATAAGGGATTAAGAATCAATTATTTGGATCTAGACTCCCCAACGCTGCAAGATGCTTCCCCAGGTAAATCCGGCGCCGAAGCTGACCATCAGCACGAGGTCGCCCCTTGCGAGTTGGCCCGAGGTCACCGCTTCCGAAAGGCAGATGGGGATCGTTGCGGCGGTCGTGTTCGCGAAGCGGTCGATATTGATCGCGACGCGCGAGAGGTCCAGCTTGAGCTTGTCCGCGGCGGCCTTGATGATCCTCAGGTTGGCCTGGTGAGGGACGAAGAGCTTCAGGTCGCCGGTCGAGACCCCGTTGCGCTCCAGAATGGTCTCGGAAACCTCCACCATGCCCTTGACGGCAAAGCGAAATACGTTCCGTCCGTTTTGATGCACGTAGTGCATTTTCTGTTCCACGGTTTCCCGCGTGGGGGGATTCAGACTGCCCCCGCCGGGCATGTAGAGGAACTGCCCCCCGCTTCCGTCGCTCTTCAGGATCCAATCGATGATTCCCACGTCGGGGGTGGACGCACGTTCGACGAGAACCGCTCCCGCGCCGTCGCCGAAGAGGACGCACGTCGTCCGGTCCTCGAAGTCGATGATCGAGCTCATGACATCGGCGCCGACGACGAGGACGCGCGAGTGTTTGCCGGTCTCGATGAACTGCGCGGCCGTCGCGAGGGCGTAGAGGAATCCCGAACACGCCCCGGAAAGATCGAATCCCCAGGCTCGAGCGGCTCCGATCTTTTCCTGAAGGACACACGCCGTGGACGGGAAGAGCATGTCCGGAGTGACGGTAGCGACGATGATCAGGTCCAGCGTTTCCGGATCGATCTGATGGGTCTGGAGCAGATTTCGGGCGGCGACCGCGGCCAGGTCGCTGGTCGGCGTGCCTTTCTCGACGATGCGGCGTTCCCGAATCCCGGTGCGATCGATGATCCATTGATCATCGGTCTCGACCATGCTTTCGAGGTCTTCGTTGGTGAGGCGGCCTTCGGGAACGTAATGCGAGACGGCGGAGATCGTGGCTTTCGTTTCGGGCAACTTCGCTGATTTCCCTAATGAATTGCGACTCGATCGCAAGGTAGGACCGACAGAAATTAGCACAATCGCCCGTGTGTTACAATCGCCGGTTGATGAGGGAAACCTACTTCCAGAAGGGCTTTGGGCTCGGAGCGGAGGTCCATGCGGAACTCGAGGAGAGCTACCGGAGCCGCATCGTCGACGTCATGAAAGCCGAAGGCTACCACCTTTCGGTGGCGGGCCTCACTTTCGTTCTGGCGCGCGAGTTCGGGTTCTGTTACGGCGTGGAGCGCGCCGTCCAGTACGCGTACCAGACAGTCCGCAAGTTCCCCGACCGCCGGATCTTCCTCACGGGCGAAATCATCCACAATCCCCACGTCAACGAGGAACTCAAGCGCCGCGGCGTCGTGTTCCTGTCCGGCGAGCAGGGAATCGCGAAATACGACGGAATCACCGCTGCCGACGTCGTCGTACTCCCTGCTTTCGGCGTGCCGCGCGAGGAACTGGAGTTTCTCGAGGATCGAGGGTCGACCGTCGTCGATACGACCTGCGGATCGGTCCTGAACGTTTGGAAAAACGTAGAGCGGTATGCGGCCGGCGGGTACACCTCGATCATCCACGGGAAGTACGAACACGAGGAGACGCGGGCCACGTTCTCACGGACGTCTGTCGGCCAGGACGCCCACTACCTGGTCGTCCGGAACAAGGACGAAGCGGCCTACGTCTGCCGGTACATCGTCGACGGCGGAGATCCGGGCGAGTTCACGAAGAAGTTCGAACTCGCGGCGTCCCGGTTCTTCGACCCCGATGCCCATCTCGGACGCGTGGGTCTTGCGAACCAGACGACGATGCTCAGCTCGGAGTCGCTCGAGGTTTCGGAGATGTTTCGCCGCGCCATTGCCGCGCGTTACGGATCCGGCTCCCTCGAAGACCGGTTCATTGCGTTCGATACGATCTGCAGCGCGACGCAGGACCGGCAGGATTCGGTCCGTGCGATGGAGGGCGAGACCCTGGACGTGATGATCGTCATCGGCGGATACAACAGCTCGAATACGAACAATCTGGCTCGTATATCATCGACGTTCACGACGGCTTTCCACATCCAGGATGCCTCGTCGATCGGCCGCGACGAAATCCGCCACAAGCTCCCCGGCGAGTCGGGGGAGATCCGGACTCCGGGGTGGCTTCCCGGGAACGTCCTCCGCATCGGTCTGACCGCCGGCGCGTCCACGCCCGACAACCAGATCGGCGAGGCGATCGAGCGCATCGTCGGATTTCGCGATACAATGGCCCTTCGCGAACTGAAGGAATTCGTTTATGCCCGTAGCGCCGGCCAAGCAAGCTAACCCGACGGCCATCATTCCGGAGGCCCCGGGGAAGATCACGCGGAAGAAGAAGAACCCGAAGATCATCGCGGTCGTCAACCCGGACAACTGCACCGGTTGCGAGGCATGCGTTCCGTTCTGTCCCGTCGACTGCATCGAGCACGTTCCCCGGGATCGCTCCGACAACGTCGGCGTCGTCATCCAGCCCGTTCAGGTCCGGTTCGATGAATGCATCGGTTGCAAGATTTGCGTTAACGTTTGCGAGCGGATGGCGTGGGACGCGATCCAGATGCATCCGGCCGAGGACGTGGCCGCCTACTTCGGGATCGAACTCCACGACAGCTACGATGAGGCCGTCGCGGCGCACTCCGGCGAATCTCCCGAATCCTGATTCCTCAGGAATCCCTCGACCGAATCGCCCGCATGACCGAGGCGCCGTGAAACCGGCCGTTTTCGATGAAGATCTCCTTGTGCCGCCGTCCGGCGACGACGGACCCCGCAAGATAGACGCCGGGAACGTTCGTCTCGAACGTCTCCGGATCGAACTTCGGCAGGAGAATGTCCGGGTCGTATGCGACCCCGAGCTGTTCGAGAAAACGCGTGCTGGGGTAGTATCCGGTCAGGGCGAACACCTGATCGGCCGGGAGTTCGACACTCGTTCCACGCTGCCGGATCCGGACAGCCTCCGGGAGGATTTCCTCGACCACCGCGTCGAGCCATGCCGGAATCTCCTTCCGCTCGATCCGGTTCTCGATGTCGGGCCG
>CAZTTI010000555.1:0-3290 GCA_964615925.1 uncultured Solibacteraceae bacterium | reverse complement strand
GATGTCGCCTTGCATCACCGCGACGACGTTTCTCCTGGTGGCCGCTGCGGCGGTGTCATGGCTTCCGGCGACCGCGATCGACCCGATGGTCGCGCTTCGCGACGAGTAGTGGTAACGAGCAGATCCTGGGGATTCCCGGGCATTCATCCTGAAAACGGGTCCAGCCCCGACAACGCCAGCCTAATCGTGTCTCAAGGCCACCATCGGGTTGACGGATGCGGCGCGGTGGGCGGGAACGAACGCTGCCGCGATGGACACGGCGATCATGACAGCGACCGCTGCGAGCAAGGTCCTTGGGTCGTTCGGCTCGAGACCATAGAGCAGGCTTTGGACGTATCTGGTGAGAACGAAGGCTCCGCCGAGCCCCAGAATGATACCGGTCGATACCAGTTTGAGGGACTCGCCCAGCACGGAGCCGAGGATCGTGGCCTTTCGGGCCCCGACGGCCATACGAATTCCGATTTCCTTCGTCCGCCGGGAGACCGCGTAAGAAAGAAGACCGAACAGGCCCACCATTGAAACGGCCAGGGCGAGCGCTCCGAACAAGCTGGCGGCAACCGCGTACAGCCATTCATTCCGATACGTGCGCGCTATCTCCTCTTGCTGGCTTGCAATCGAGAACCTGGCTTCGGGATTAAACGAGCGGGCCGTGTCGAGGATCGCGGGCATGACCTGATCCGGTGGAATCGACGTCCGGATCAGAATCCGAGACAAGCGGAAAGCCTGGCCGGGATCCACGATGTAGACCATCGGCCTCGCCGCTTCGCGCAAATTCCCGTATTTGACATCGGCCGAGATGCCCACGATTTCGACATCGGTGTCGAAGACAGGTAGACGGTGCCCCAGCGCGTCTGCTGCGCGTCCATCGAAAAATTCCCGAACGAATGTCTCGGTCACGACGGCGACCGGGCGGCCGGTCCGTTCGTCCTGCGGTTCGAATCCACGACCGGACAGGACGGCGATCTCGTTGACATCGAGGAACCCGGAGCCGACCCAGAACGTCGGGACGCTCACGGTCGATTCTGGATCGTCGCCGTCGAGCGGGTAGGAGTACCGCACTTGACCCGAACCGAAAAGCGCGTCGCTCGTCGGCGCGAAGGATTCGACGCCCGGGATCGAAGAAAGACGTTCGTAGAACGCGCTACGCGAGGCCTCGTCCAGCCCCCGCTCCCCCCTCCCCAAGGAAAGGACGGCAAGGTCGTCCGGGTTGAATCCGCTGGGCGCGGATCTCAGGTTCGCCAGCGTTCCCAAAAACAGACCAGCGCCGATGACGAGGACCAGAGATAAAGCAACCTGGACGACCACGAGAGCCCGGCCCACCATGCCCCTGGACGGATTCATAGCGTCCTGTCCCTGAGACAGGTCCACAGGTCTTGTTGAGCGACTGGCGCCAGCCGCCGACACAATTCCAAGCAACATGCCGACCATGATCGTCAGCCCGAACACGAAGGCGAGGACGTTGAAGTCCAGGACATGGCTCTCGACGCCGTCGATTGGTGTGAGCGTTAGACCCAGATGGGCCAGTCCGAGCGCGGCGATGGCGCCAATGACGGTCAATACGATGCCTTCGACCAGGAACTGGCGTGCGAGACGCCACCGCGACGCACCGATCGCCGAACGAATGGCGATTTCCCGCCTTCGAGTGTCGTCGCGCGAAAGCGTCAGGTTGGCGACGTTAATGCACACGATGACCAGAATGATCGCAAAGACGCCACCCAAGATGGTCAGTGCCGTGGTCACGCCCGTCGTTGGGTCGTGTGTCCCGTGCGATCCCGGGACAACGACCAGTTCGGGGATCCGTGCGAACGGATCCTCGGTCTGGTTCCGCAAGACACCGTCCATTACCGGCGCCAGTTCCGCCTGGACGGCGGGAATCGTGCGATCGGCACCCAACCGTCCCATGATCTGGAGCCACCAGGCCAGTTCGGCCTCGACCAGCGATTGTGAAGGTCGAAGGCGGGGCTCGGTCTCGAGTGGAATCGAGATTGCCGGCGTTGGGTTTCCCGCGCGCTGAAGGTTGCCGGTTTCGGCCGGAGCCACGCCAATAATGACGAACCGTACGGAGTTGATGTCGATAACGCCGCCGATGATGTCCCTATCGGCCCCGAAACGGTTCCGCCAGTAAGTCTCACTGATGACGGCCACCGGAGGGGCCGCTTCCGTATCGTCGTCCGGTCCAATCAGTCGGCCCAGCACCGGCTGGAGACCGAGTCCGGAGTAGTACGTTCCCGAGACGTACTGGGCGGGTACGGATTCTTCCTCCCCGAAAATCCGTATTTCGACCCCGTCGGCGGGCGCGAACGCAAACACCGATTCCAGGGTCCGCGACGTGTCCCGAAATGCCCTGTAGAGAGGCATCGTCATGGTCACCTGTGTCGGTCCCAGCACCGGATCGGGGGCGGAATAGCCATACCCGGTCATGTAGCGGGACACGGAATTCGGCCCACCCCAGCGAAGAGCGACCAGAGCATCCGGATCCGCGACATCGAGCCGGGCCAGCAGAACAGACTGAACCTCGCTGAAGATCGCCGCGTTCGCACCGATACCCAGAGCTAGAGAGAGAACAGCGACAGCAGTCCATCCCTTGCTCCGACCAAGCGTCCGGAACGCATACGTGATGTCTTTGAACAACGTGCGGAAGAACATCCCCGGTACGATCGCACGCACGCGCTCCTTGGTTTGTTCGACGCCTCCGATCTCCATCCGCGCGAACCGGAGCGCTTCGTTTCGATCCATGCCTTCCGACACGCGGTCGCTGACAAACATCTCGATGTACTCGCGAACGTCGGAGTGGAGGTCCTCTTCGACCCGGGGGCGCCGGAAAACCCAGCGCAAGAAGGCAAGGAACCGATGAATGAGTGTCAGCATTGCGCTCATGCCCCTTCGAGGACGCTCCTGATCGCCAGCGAAACACGATCCCAGCGGGATTCTTCCTTCGACAGGTGCCGTCGTCCTGCGGCGGTCAGTTGGTAGTACTTTGCCTTTCTATTGTTCTCAGTCGAACGCCAGACCGCGGCCAGCTTGCCGTCGTGCTCCAACCGATACAAAGCGGGAAAAAGAGAGCCTGGATTGAGGCGAAAAGTGTTGCTCGTGAGGGTCGATAAGCGCTGGGAGATTCCGTAGCCGTGCAGCGGTCCTCGGTTCAAGATGCTGAGGATGAGCAGGTCCAGGGTACCGGGGGGGACGTCGAGTCTCTGCGGGTCCATCACTCCTCCGCTCATTTAATCAAACTAATCGTAGTTTGGCTCATTTAGGCTGTCAAGCCATTCCATTATTTCGGAACCACGCCG
>CAZTTI010000554.1:0-3153 GCA_964615925.1 uncultured Solibacteraceae bacterium | reverse complement strand
ACAGCTATGTGCGGGGCCGCGTGGTCCGGTCCGAACGCGCCGGCCGCGTCACGGGCCGGGCGGAATTGACACTCAACTTCCAGACCCTCATTCTCCCAAACGGCCTGAGCGTGCCGATCTATGCCAGCCTGGCCGGCATTGGCAACACGCTGGCCGAACAGCTCGGCGAAGCCACGGTCGAGGGCGCGGCGACGAAGGGCGAAGACACCGAGACCATCACGACGCGGGCCGGAACCGGGGCCGCTGTTGGCGCCATCGCCGGGCGCAGCGCCGCCGGAGCCGGTGTCGGCGCCGCGGTCGGAGCGGCCGCCGGCCTGGGTCAGGTCCTGCTCACACGCGGGGACGACGTTGTCCTGCCGCCGGGCACGACGATCGAAATCGTCCTCGATCGCGACCTCGAGCCGTAATTCCCCGGAAAAAACTTCCAAGCTACGAAGGTTTTCGTTGACATCTACGAAGATCCTCGTAGATACTCCTCGACATGCCGGAAACGAACCTGCCGAAACCCACCGACGCGGAATTGTCGATCCTGCGGATCCTCTGGGACCGCGGGACGTCGACCGTCCGGGAAGTCCACGACATCGCGTCCCGGGAGCGGCCCATCGCCTACACGACCACGCTGAAGCTGCTGCAGATCATGACCGAGAAAGGCCTCGCCGTCCGCGCCGAAGAGGGCCGCAGCCACATCTATTCCCCCAGCCTCGGCGAACAGGACACTCAACGCCGTCTGATCGACGACCTCGTGGAGCGGGCGTTTGGGGGGTCGGCCGCCAAACTCGTCATGAGGGCCCTGGACACCGAACCGGCATCGGCCGAAGAACGGCGGGAGATCCTGAGACTGGTCCGGGAACGATCGAAGGAGAGAGAACGTGATTGAAGCCATCGTCGAAAGCACCCTCGCGTCTGCCGTGGGCTGGGCCCTCGTCGCCTTCGCCTGGCAGGGCACCCTCGTCGCCGTGGTCACGGCCGGCGTCCTGGCCGCGCTTCGGAAATCCGACCCGCGCGTCCGATACGCCGTGGCGTGTGTCGCCATGCTCGTCATGATCGGGCTTCCCGTCGCCACCACGATGGGGACCCTGGCCGAATCGGCGCCTCCGGCCGGACCCGTCTCGGCCGGAGGGGTCTCGGTCGATGTGAGCGAAATCACCGTAGGCCCCGGCACCGTGACGGCGCCCCGGATCGAGATCACCACCAGCGAAACACCCGCCATCGGCAGCATCGGATCGCTGGCGTTCAACGTCGAGCAATGGCTGCCCACAATCGCGCTCGCGTGGTTCGGAGGCGTTCTCCTGCTGACGGCGCGCCTGGCCGGCGGCTGGATCCTGGTCCAGCGCATGCGGCGGCTCGGGAGGCCCGTCCACGGCAAGATCGCCGCGATGGTCACCCGCCTCGCCAAACGCCTCGGCGAACGGCGGGCGGTCCAGGTGGTCGAATCGACGCTGGTCGAGGTGCCGACGGCCGTCGGCTGGCTCCGCCCGATGATCCTGCTGCCGACGAGCGCGCTGTTCGGCCTGTCGCTCGATCAACTCGAAGCCATCCTGGCCCATGAGATCGCCCACGTCCGCCGGCGGGACTACGTCGTGAACATCCTCCAGACGACGGCGGAAACCGTTCTGTTCTACCACCCCGCGGTCTGGTGGCTCTCGTCGCGGATCCGGACCGAACGCGAACACTGCGCCGACGATCTGGCGATCGCCGCCTGCGGCGACCCGGTCCTTTATGCCCGGGCGCTGGCGGGCCTGGAACACATGCGGCCCGCAGCCGGCCTCGGCGTCGGCGCCACGGGAGGCTCGCTCGTCTCCCGCGTCCGCCGCATCCTCGGAGAACCGGAAAAGAAACGTCGGACGACGCTCTCGTGGCTGGTGGTCCCTACGCTGGGCGCGCTGGTCGCGATCGCCGCCTTCCAGGGCTCGCTGCCCGCCGAAGGGGCCCAGCAGCCCGAACCGGTTCCCACGCTGGAACTCGTCGAACCGGAACCCGCGCCCCCGCCGGAATCGGAACCGCTCGGCATCCCGCAACCGGTTTGGACGGAAGCATTCGTCGAGCCCGTTCCCGCTGAGCCGGCTCAACTCGCGTTTTTCCAGGAACCCCCGGCGCCGCCAGCACCGCCCGCACCGCCCGCGGCGGCGGTACCGGCACCACACGTCGTGACGACGCCGTGGAGTTACACCACCGTCTTCGGAACGACGTCGTCCCAGATCGGTGTCCGTGTCAGCGACGGTGAAGAGCGCGGCGCCCGCGTCGCGGCCGTCACCGAAGGCGGGCCGGCCGACGATGCCGGGATCGAGGAAGGCGACGTGATCGTCGAATACAACCGGACCCCGGTGCTCGGCGCTCAGCAACTGTCCCGACTGGTTTCGGAAACGCCGCTGGGACGCACGGTGGCCATCCGGTACGAACGCAACGGGCAGGAACAGGACGTCGAGGTGACGGTGGCCCAGACGCCCGCGGCCACGGCCCTTCGAAGTTTCAACGGCGACAACTTCCGGTATGAGTTCAACGATGCCCTCGACAGCTTCCACATCCTGAACCCCAACACCGACCTCGTCATCTCAAGCCCATTTGCTGCCGCCAGAGGAACATTGGGCCTCCGGATCCAGGAGCTGACGCCGGAACTGCGGTCGTTTTTCGGCACGCCGGGAACGTCCGGCCTCCTGGTGGCTTCGGTCGAAGAAGGGTCCATCGGCGGCGAGGCCGGCATCCTGGTCGGCGACGTGATCACGGCCATCGACGGCAACATGGTCGACTCGGCGGCCGATATCCGCAGCCTGGCCAGCGCGGTGCTGGGAACGGGCAACGCGATCACGGTGAGCGTGATCCGCGACGGCAACAATCGGGAGATCGAGGTCGAGCCGGAAGAGTAGTTTTCGCGACGAGTAGTCTCCTCGGAGAAGCGTTTCCGGCGTTCTTTCCTCCAGGAACACTCCACCCGGGAACGTGAATCTCCTCACTGGCGGGGCGCGCACGATGGACGTCGGGCCCCGCCTTTTTCGTCACCGCGCGACTTCCCGATTTCTAACTTTCCCGTACCTCAAGAACGGGAAAGTTGGAAAAACCCGTCGCGCTGTAACGACGCGATTGCTTCACGACGGGCACGACGGGCACGCCGAGCCCCCCGAGGTCCTAATCGATTCCAAGGACGCGCTTCAGGTC
>CAZTTI010000553.1:0-6042 GCA_964615925.1 uncultured Solibacteraceae bacterium | reverse complement strand
GCGCCTCCGGCGCACGGCCCCATGATGGCCGAGATCTGGGGCACGACGCCGGACGCGAGCGTGTTGCGCAGGAACAGGTCCGCGTAGCCGCCGAGCGAAAGGACGCCTTCCTGGATGCGGGCGCCGCCGGAGTCGTTGAGCCCGATCACGGGAACGCCGACTTTGACGGCCTGGTCCATGATCTTGCAGATCTTCCGGGCGTTCGCCTCGCTCAACGATCCGCCGAACACGGTGAAGTCCTGGGCGAAGACGAATACCGCACGGCCGTCGATCCGTCCCGATCCAGTGACGAAGCCGTCTCCGGCGACGCGTTCCTCCTCCATCCCGAAGTCGTGGCTCCGGTGGGTGACGAACTTGTCGACTTCCTGGAAGCTGCCCGGATCAAGCAGCAGGGCGATGCGCTCCCGCGCGGACTTCTTACCCTGGGCCCGCTGCTTCTCGACGCGCGCGCTCCCGCCTCCGGCTTCCGCCTCCGCGTTCCGGCGGCGCAGTTCGAGAATTTTGTCGTGTGCGGTGACTTTCGACATCGCCTGTCACGAACCCGCCCGCGGACGAAAAAGTCAGCGGCCGCCGGGAACCTTGTCCGCCATTTTCTCCCAGTCGCGAAGGAACGCGGCCAACCCGATGTCGGTGAGCGGGTGCTTCATCAATTGGATGAAGACCTTGTGCGGGATCGTGCACACGTCCGCTCCGGCACGGGCCGCCTGGACTACGTGCATGGGACCCCGGATCGACGCGGCAAGGACTTCGGTTCGGAACTCGTAGTTGTCGTAAATGGTGACGATGTCCTCGACGAGCGACATGCCGTCCTGGCCGATGTCATCCAGGCGTCCGAGGAAAGGGCTGACGAACCGGGCCCCGGCCTTGGCCGCCATCAGGGCCTGCGGCGCCGAAAAGACGAGGGTGACGTTGACGTCGATTCTGTCGTCGCTGAGGGCCTTGGTCGCCTTGAGCCCGTCGAGCGTGAACGGACACTTGACGACGACGTTGGGGTGGATCGCCGACAGACTGCGCCCCTCGGCGATCATGCCCTCGACGTCCACGCTGGTGACCTCGGCGCTGACGGGGCCGTCGACGATCGAGCATATCTGAAGGATCAGGTCCTGAAAGCTCTGACCTTCGCGGGCAATCAGGGAGGGATTCGTGGTGATGCCGTCCAGGACGCCCGTGCTGGCGGCATCCCGGATCTCGTCCAGGTTGGCGGTGTCGAGGAAAAACTTCATTGGGATCGCTCCTTGGTCCGGGCGCCAGGATCCGGCCGGAAAGGCCGGTGACCGCGCACCCCGTCTCCGGGTTCCTGTCGGGTGTCCCCGGTATTCTATCGCGACACGGACAAGAGAGGGTCCACCCGAACGATCGGGGCGGGCTCGTGGTCGCGCGGATCGGGCTCCTCGCCGCGAAGACGGGATGTCGCCTCGCGGAGGTCGCCCGTCCCGCCGCCACTCAAGCCGCCGCCGCGCGCGCCCGCGGGAGCGCCCGCGGCTTGACGATTCATAATATGAATGATTATCATCCACGCCATGACACCACTGCCGCGCCTTGTCGGCGCCGCCCTCGCCGAGCGGCTGCGCGTCATGCCGGCGGTCGTGGTCACCGGCGCGCGGCAGACCGGCAAGAGCACGCTCGCCGAGCACCTGGTGCCAGGACAGCGGCGCTACCGCTCGCTCGACGACCTGGATGCACTCGACGCAGCGCGCCGTGATCCCGAGGTCCTCGTGGGCGGGCGCGAGCCGGTGACACTCGACGAAGTGCAGCGCGCGCCGGATCTCCTCAAGGCCGTGAAGCGAGCCATCGATCGCGACCGCGCACCCGGCCGATTCCTGATCACCGGATCGGCCAACCTGCTGCTCATGAAGCAAGTGTCGGAGTCGCTTGCCGGCCGGGCGAGCTATCTCACGCTCTGGCCCATGACCTGCGGTGAGCAACGCGGGGAAGGCCGCGGCGGGGCCTGGGATAACCTGCTCGCGGCGGATGAGGCGGAATGGCTCGATCTCCTGGCGGCCCGGCCCGGCGAGAACGAAAACTGGCGCGCCCTGGCGCTGCGCGGCGGGTTTCCAACCCCGTCCCTCGCCCTGCGCTCGCCCGCTGATCGCGCCGTATGGTTCGACGGCTACGTGCGCACCTACCTCGAGCGCGACCTCCAGGATCTCGCCGCGATCTCGGCGCTTCCCGACTTCCGCCGGCTGATGCGCGCCGCCTGCCTGCGACTCGGCCAGCTCCTGAACCAGACCGAGCTCGCGCGTGACGTGGGGCTCCCGCAGCCCACGGTGCACCGCTGGCTCAACCTGATCGAGACCTCGTACCTTCTCGTGCGTCTGCCGGCCTACGCGGTGAACCGCACGAAGCGCCTTATCAAGTCGCCCAAACTCTACTGGGGAGACACGGGGGTGGCGCTGCATCTGGGCGGGAGCGACGAACCGAGCGGCGCTCACCTCGAGAATCTGGTCCTGAGCGATCTGCTCGCCTGGCGCGACGCGCGCATCGAGCCCGCGGAGTTGTGCTACTGGCGCACGACAATCGGCGAGGAAGTGGACTTCGTGATCGAGACGAAAGGCAAGCTCCTACCGATAGAGGTCAAGGCGTCGAGCCGCCCGCGCCTGGCCGACTCGGCGCACCTGCGCACCTTCCGGGCCGAGTACGGCAGGAGCGCGCGCGCAGGGCTCCTGCTCCACACCGGGACGACCCTCGAATGGCTCGCGCCCGATGTGCTGGCCGCGCCGTGGTGGAGGGTGCTGTGAAGAAGAAGCTCATCCGTTCAGTGAGATACTCACCCGGTGCCGACGATTCCGCACTCCGGCGCGTGACCAATCGAACACAACCCGATGCCCGATGGGCACCATTTGTGAACGGAACACTCATGACGATCGGCTGCGCGATTGCCCTCATCTGGGGCGTCCGGACCTTCGGCCGGACGGTGATCTTCGCATTCGGGGTCAATTGGTTCCTGATGGTATGGGCCATCATGCTGGCTCGCGTACTGGAGTCGGAGAGCGGCGCGTGGAACGGGCTATCCGTGCGGCTGCCTGCCTCTTATTACGCCACGCGTCCCTTTGAGATGGGTGGGCGCGTTTACGACTACCTCGGGCTCCGTTGGTACCGGCGGTTGCTCCGGCCTTTCCTGTGGTCGGTGAAACCCGCCCTTCTCCGATCCCAACCCGAGGCCCGGCAGACCATGATTCGGGCCACGCACGACCCGGAGGCGGGGCATCTCGTCATATTCGTTGTGATTTCCTGTATCACGTTGTGGGCGATGATATCCGGCTGGTGGGACACGGCAGCATGGCTCGTGCTGTTCAACGTGCTGCACAACGGATATCCAATACTGTCCGTGAGACAGGTTCGCGCCAGACTCCACCGGCGCCGGATGTGAAGAAACGCGAAGAGGGAGTTCAATCGCGGCCCTGCTTGACGAGGCGCTGCCGAAACGTATATTCATGACCTGCCTGAGGGCTGAACTCCAACCAGACAACATCTCCCCGGTCGGGAACGTAACGGCGGCCGCCCAGTCCTCGGCGGGCCGTTAGCGGAGGATCCCATGTCTCGGTTCGTGCATCCAAGGTCTGTACTGGCGGTCCGTAACCTTCGAGCCTCAACCCGGTACTACACCGAGGTCTTGGGGTTCGCCTTAGACCCCATAAACGCACCCGGCTGGAGCTTTCTCTCGCGCGACTCCATCCGGCTGATGCTCGGCGAGTGCACGGATGAAATGCCCGCGTCCGACACCGGGAACCACTCCTGGTTCCTGCATATCATGGTGGAGGAGTTGGACGAGATTTATCGGGAGGTCCAGGCAAAGGGGGCCGACATCGTTGTTCCTCCGGGGAATCGGTCCCATGGACACCGGGAGTTCGTCGTCCAGACCCCGGACGGCCACCGTATCATGTTCGGGGAGCCGCTCGCCTGGATCCGAGAGCGGCAGACCAAGACGGACTGATCCCTGAAGTGGACGCGACGGAGCGGTCGATATGAATTCAGGCGCGGTTCTGGGCTCCAGAATCGCCGGAGGAAAACGATGGTGAGCCCGCGGAACTTCGCTCCAGGTTATTTGGTCACCCTTGGCCTGGCTGCGGCCATTCTCGGCGGGTGCGCCACGCAACCAGTGCCCGGCCCGGACAGTCCGCCGGGTTTCTTCCTGGGTCTGCTGCACGGCTTCTTCATCCTGTTCAGCTTCATCGGCAGCCTGTTTACGGATTACCGGATCTACGCTTTCCCGAACGCCGGGGGCTGGTACGATTTCGGGTTCCTCCTCGGAGCGATGGGGTTCCTCGGTGGCGGTGGATCAGGCGCGTCGAAGGCTCAAGGCCGGAGATAAAGCGGATTCGACGGGATTGAACGTGGCCGGCCCGAATCGGCGGTTTAAGCTAGGGATATGCACACGGTCTGCAGGTTCCTCTGGATGTTCCTGGCCGTCTTCCCCGCGCACTGGGCCGAAGCGCATCATTCCTGGACGACGGACTACGACCAGAGCCGGATCATCCGCCTCGAGGGTCAGGTCCGGAGCTTCGAGTTCAAGAATCCGCATTCTTTTCTCTACGTCGACGTCGAAGGCCCAGAGGGTCGCGTCACCTGGACCGTGGAGCTGCACTCCGACACCGTGTTGACCCGGATGGGGTTCAGCCGCGACACCTTTGGCGTGGGCGACCCGATCACGATCAACGCCTGGTCCAATCGCAGATCCGAGGAGCGCGTGGTTTACGGGATCGGCGTGCGCACAGGGGATGGCGTTCCGCTCGGGGAGTCCCCGCCCGAACTGATTCCATGAATCGATGCCGAACATCGGACTTCTAAACGAAAAGCCGCTCCACGCCTCCCTGAAGCAGTGGTACGCCGAGCCCGGCGACCGATTCGAGGTCCCCGTCGACGGATTCGTGGTCGACATCGTCCGCGACCCGCTCCTCGTCGAGATCCAGACGCGAAACGTCTCGGCAATCAGGGCAAAGCTCTCAACGCTGGCGCGGTCGCACCCGTTGCGTTTGATTCTGCCGATCACACAGGAAAAATGGATCGTCCGGACGAACGGAATGGGGGTCAGCCAGCGCCGGAAGTCTCCCAGGACCGGACGCCTCGTGGACCTCTTCGCCGAGGCCGTGAGCATTCCCCGGCTGGTGCCGAATTCCAACTTCTCGCTGGAAGCCCTGATGATCACGGAGGAAGAAGCCCGGCGCTTCGAAGGTCGCCGGAGGTGGCGGACGAGGGGATGGGCCGTCGAAGAACGGCGGTTGATCCAGGTCGTCGACCGAAAACTGTTCAGCTCGGCGGCGGACTGGCTTGCGTTCCTGCCCGCAGGGCTCGAATCGTTCACGACCCGAGACCTCGCCGAGGCGGCCGGAACCCGGCTCGATCTGGCCCAGAAGATGGCCTACTTCCTGCGGGAGGCCGGAATCGTCGAGTCGACGGGTCGTCGGGGACGGTCCAAGCTGTACGGGGCCGCTATCGCATGACGGGCGCGGTGGAGGAGTTCTTTGCCCGGCGTTCGGCCCACGGTGACCTCGCCGAGGTCTTCGGCCGGGCGCTCGGCAACCTCAGGGAGTACGAGCTTCACGGCGGCGGGCCGGACTACAGGGCGGTGTACGCCACGACAAAAGGCATGGCTTTCGGCGGAGCGACGGGCGTGGCGGACACACACTGGCGTCTGGACGCGGAAGACCGGGCCATCGCCCTCAAGAGCGGAGGCGAGGCCTCGGATCTCGGCGCGAACTGGGTCCGGATCGTCTTGTTTCGGAGCCACTGGCCCGAACCCGATCTGGCGCACTGGGCGCGGCGAGCGTACGCATTCGCGCGCGGGCAATAGTCAGGGAATCGTGGCCGGAACCGAAGGCGCGCTCTCGTTGCCGTCCTCGTCGACGGCCGTCACCTGGAAAACGTCTCCCGCTTCGGCGCCTGCCACATAAAGCGCCGTGGTCACGGACTCCCCGACCGGGATCGAATCGCTCCGATAGACGCGGTAGACGGACACGTCGGTTTCTGCGCCCGAATCCCATCGGAGAAAGGCCCCGCCGAGGCCGACGACGGCCACGGTGTTGGCCGGCGCGGCCGGAGCCG
>CAZTTI010000552.1:0-6158 GCA_964615925.1 uncultured Solibacteraceae bacterium | reverse complement strand
CTTCCATTCATGGATGTCCGTCGAGTCCCTTGGTTTTTCGCCCATGCCGGACGACGTTCCATCTTCCGGGGCCCCGGTCCTCGAAGTCGGCCAGACGGCCGAGGACACGATTAGACCGGACGAAGGAGATCCATGGGATTGGTGGCGGATCCCGTCGACGGGGCAGGCCGAACGCGTCACGGTCTCGATCCAGGGGGACGGGGACCTGGCTCTCGATGTGTACGAAGCGGGCCTCGTGTCGGACGACTGGCCGTCGAGCGATCGGGATCTGGAAGGAGACAGCGGCCGGGAATCGATCCAGGCGCTCACCGGAACGAGCGGGCCGGTCTACGTTCGTGTGCGCCCGGTGTTTTCTTTCGGCGAAATCAACTACACGATCTCCGCGGAAGCCGGCAATTGAGACTTAGAAGGTGAGAACGGAGAGGGGGGGATTCGAACCCCCGGCACAGTTTCCCGTGCAACTGCTTAGCAGGCAGCCCTGTTCGGCCACTCCAGCACCTCTCCCGATGTCGAATGGGCTGGCCACTTCGACGCGCAAAACCCGCCCCAGCCGACCCGATCAACCCGCCAATTATAGGGAATGGCTACTCAAAAAACCACCGAAGCGGTATCCTTGACGCGCGGGGATGGGATTGAAGATCCCGTGGTATCTCATGGAGTTACGCATCACACTCTTCCTGGCTGCGGTTTTCGTCTCGCTGGCGTTGAACTCGGTGATCATTGCGGTGCTCTACCGCGTCCTGAGCCAGGCCGAGGCGCGTTTGGAAGCCCACCGCGGCCGGATGGACCTCTTTCTCCGTACGCTGCGAGCGACAGTCGAGGGAGCGGCCGAAGCCTCCAGGGCCGCCGCCGACTGGTCCGGGAGCTTTCGCGACGAGGTTCAGGACATCGAGCCGCGACTCCTCCAGGCATCGAGCCACCTCGGCTACACCCTCGCGAAGATCGACTTCGAGGCCGACCGCTTCGAGGCCGCCGCGAGGGACCGGCTCCGATCGGTCGCGAAGCGAGCGAAAGGGAAGGTGGGCGGGCAGTTGACCGAAGTGATTGCCATCATTCAGGGGGCGCGAGCGCTGGGACACCTGGTGTCGCTCGCGGCCCGACACAGCGAGAAGCGGCCGGAGGAAGGGGAGTCCGCGCCGTTTCATTCGTCGACCCGCAAGGTACTTTGATCGAAAAGGAGATCGTCACAGCATGATTCATCGCGTTGCACTGATCGCCGCCCTGTTGGCCGGCACAAGCCCGGTGGCCTCGGCCGCCTGGCAGGAAGGGAACGCCACCCTGATGGACCCGGCAGCCCTCGACGAAACGGCTCCCGATGTCTTTCGCGCCCAGTTCGAGACCAATGACGGCACGTTCGTGATCGAGGTCCGCCGCGACTGGGCGCCGAACGGAGCCGACCGTTTCTACAACCTGGTGAAAAACGGCTATTACGACGAAGTGCGATTCTTCCGCGTCGTCCCGGATTTCATGGTCCAGTTCGGAATCAG
Source organism: uncultured Solibacteraceae bacterium (assembly GCA_964615925.1). Classification (GTDB taxonomy): domain Bacteria; phylum Acidobacteriota; class Terriglobia; order 20CM-2-55-15; family 20CM-2-55-15; genus JAJEDW01. The sequence continues at coordinate 4,671 of CAZTTI010000552.1, read as the reverse complement.
CGGCGACCCGGAACTGAATAACGTGTGGAGGGCCGCGCGCATTCCGCCGGACCCGGTCCGGGAGAGCAACACGCGGGGGATTGTGACCTACGCGATGGCCGGGACGCCGGACACGCGGACGACGCAGATCTTCATCAACTTCGGCGACAACGCGTTCCTGGACGGTTCCGAGTTCGCTCCGTTCGGCCGCGTCGTCAGCGGGATGGACGTGGTCGACGACATCTACGAAGGATATGGGGAGCAGCCGAACCAGCAGCTCATCCAGACGCAGGGAAACGAATACCTGAACGCCAACTTCCCGAACCTCGGCTACGTGGTCCGCGCGACCATCGTAGAAGAATAGTCAGTCGCGTGTCTGGCGCTGGCTGGTCCAGCGCCAGGCCGATTCCACGATCTCTTCGATTCCGCTGTGGGCGGGCTCCCACTCGAGCACTTCACAAGACCGCGTCGGGTCGGCCACGAGTTGTGGCGGATCTCCCGGACGCCTCCCGGCTTCGACGACGCGGAACGATCTCCCCGTCACCTCCCGCACGACGTCCACCACCTCCCGCACCGAAACGCCGACGCCGGTTCCAAGATTGATCGCCTGCGACTCCACGTTCTTTTCCACGAGCCTGGCGATGCCTTTCACGTGCGCCTCGGCAAGGTCGGTCACATGGACGTAATCCCGGACGCACGTTCCGTCGGGCGTTGGATAGTCCGTCCCCAATATCCGCACTTCCGGTCGAATCCCGGCGGCCGCGGCCAGCGTCAGAGGAATCAGATGGGTTTCGGGATCGTGATCCTCCCCCCGCCGTGATTCCGCGTCCGCTCCCGCGGCGTTGAAATACCGCAACGAGAGATAGTCGAGCCCGTAGGCGTCATGGAAAGCGGCGAGCGCCCGTTCGAACGCGAGCTTGCTCTCGCCGTACGGATTGACCGGGCGCTGCGGATGGGACTCGCTGATCAAAGTCGTATCCGGAATGCCGTACGTCGCGCAGGTCGAAGAAAAGATCATCTTGTCGATCCCGGCGTGGCGCATGGCATTGAGCAGGTTCAGGCCTCCGACGACGTTGGTCTCGAAGTAAAGGGCGGGATCGGTGACGGATTCGGGCACGAGGGCGCGTCCCGCGAAGTGAATGACGCCGTCGATGGCGTGGTCACGGAAGGCCCGGGCAATCGCTGCGGGTTCGCAAAGGTCGCCTTCGACGAGGGGCACATTGTCGACAAACGACCGGTGGCCGGTGGAGAAGTTGTCGAAAACGACGGGCTCGAAGCCCGCGGATTGGAGCGCGAGAACCGTGTGACTGCCGATGTAGCCCGCTCCCCCGGTGACGAGGATCACGGGAGGAGTCCCCGGAAGTATTCGATCGTGTGGCGGAGCCCCTCGTCGATTTCCACCTTCGGTTCCCAACCCAGATGCTCGCGGGCCCGGCCGATGTCGGGACACCGGACCTTGGGGTCGTCGAGCGGGAGAGGACGGCGTTCGATGACGCTTTGGCTCCCGGTGATGCGGAGCACGCGCGTGGCCAGTTCCTCGACCGTCTGCTCATGGGGGTTGCCGATGTTGAACGGCGTCTCGAGCTCCGGGCTCGGGTTTACGGTTCCGAGTCGAAAGATCCCATCGATGAGATCGGACACGTAGCAGAAGCTGCGCGTCTGCCGCCCGTCGCCGTACACCGTCAGGGGATGGCCCTCGATCGCCTGGACGATGAAGTTCGAAACGACGCGGCCGTCGCGGGGCCTCATCCGCGGCCCGTACGTGTTGAAGATCCGGACGATGCGCGTGTCCATTCCATGGTAGCGACGGTAGGCCGTCGTCATGGCTTCGGCAAACCGTTTCGCTTCATCGTAGACGCCCCGGGGTCCCAGGGGATTGACGTTGCCCCAGTAGTCTTCGGTCTGTGGATTGATCAACGGGTCGCCATACACTTCCGACGTGCTGGCCAGGATGAATCGCGCGCCCTTGGCGCGGGCTAGTCCCAGCGCCTTGTGGGTCCCCAGCGAACCAACCTTCAATGTCTGGATGGGCATCCGCAGGTAGTCGACCGGAGAGGCCGGCGACGCCAAATGGAACACCGCATCGACCGGACCCTCGACCCCGATCTCCTCGGTCACGTTGTGTTCGACAAAGGCGTACGCGGGCCGGTCGACGAAGGTCCGGACGTTGTCCCGGGTTCCCGTGATCAAGTTGTCCAGGCAGACGACGTCCCACCCGGCATCGAGGAGTTTCTCGGAAAGATGGCTCCCCAGGAAGCCCGCCCCGCCGGTCACGATTGCTTTCATTCGTTCTGCATCCGTTTGCGCTTAATCAGCGGCGGCCCACGCCGTAATAGGTGAAACCCAAATCGCGGAGCTGTTTGGGCGAGTAAATATTCCGGCCATCGAAGATCACCGGTGCCCGCATCTCGTCTTTGACCCGGTTGAAATCGGGCGTGCGGAAGAGCTGCCATTCTGTGACGACCACGAGCGCGTCGGCGTTTTCGACGCAGGCGTAGTTGTTCTTCGCGAACGTCACCCCGGCCGGAAACACCTGACGGGCGACGTCCATCGCCTCCGGGTCGTAGGCCGAGACTTCGGCTCCCGCGTCGATCAGACCACGCACGATGTCCACGGCGGGGGCCTCACGCATGTCGTCGGTGCGGGGTTTGAACGCGAGCCCCCAGACCGCGATCCGCTTGCCGCTCAGGTCGCCGTCGAAATGGGCCAACACCTTTCCAAGGAACCGCAACCTCTGCTCGGCGTTCACTTGCCACACCGCCTCGACGACCCGGAGGGCCTGATCATGGGCGCGGCCCGTTGCGATCAACGCTTGCAGGTCCTTGGGAAAACAGCTCCCCCCGAAACCCACGCCCGCAAAGAGAAAGGCCGTGCCGATCCGCTTGTCCATCCCCATGCCGCGCCGGACCGACTCCACGTCCGCGCCGACGGCTTCACACAGATTGGCGACTTCGTTCATGAACGAGATCTTCGTGGCCAGGAACCCGTTCGACGCGTATTTGATCATCTCCGCCGTCCGGATATCGGTCACCACGACCGGGCTCCCGGTGCGCACGAATGGTGAGTACAGTTCCTTCACGATCTCGGCCGCGCGTTCGTCCTCGGCGCCGATGACGACGCGGTCCGGCTTCATGAAATCCTCGACGGCGGCGCCCTCTTTGAGAAACTCCGGGTTGGAGATCATGTCGAACGGTTTGTCGGTATGGGCGCGAATGACGTCGCCGACGTGTTCGGTCGTGCCCACCGGAACGGTGGACTTCATCACGATGACCTTGAACGCGTTGATGGTCTTGCCGATGGATTCGGCCACGGCGTTCACCGCGGACAGGTCGGGCTCGCCGCTGGAATGCGGCGTTCCCACCGCGATGAAGATCACGAACGACTTCTCGACGGCGGCCGGCAGATCCGTGGTGAATGTCAGGCGGCCTTCCCGGAGGCCGCGCTCGAGCATTTCGGTCAGGCCCGGTTCATAAATGGTCGACCGTCCCTCGGAAAGCTCGGAGATCTTTGCTTCATCCTTGTCGACGCAGATCACGTCGTTTCCGCTTTCCGCGAAACACACACCCGCGACCAGGCCGACATAGCCGGTTCCGACCACTGCAATGTTCATAGGTAGTTCTCGATGGACTGCCCGATCCGGTCGCGGAACGTCGCCCCCAGGGAGTGCACTTCACCAGCACCCTCGTCCAGGAGCATCTTCTCGACACGGTGGAGCGGAAAAAACGCCGTCGACGGATAGACCCGGCTGTTCTCGTCGCTGGCAACACCGTTGATCCAATCCTCGAACGATTCCAGGTCGATGCCCCGAACTGTGATTCCCGGATTGGAAATCTCGATCAGGCGCCCGACGAACCGCTCGGAGGGGCTGTGCAACTGAAGGATCACCAGACTATCGGGGACGATCACGAGAACGCTCCGAGTGGGCCGTCGACTTTCAGCCCGGCGGCCGTCAGGCGGCGCACATCTTCAACGGCCACTCCTTCGCGCAGCTCCCGAAGGCAAAATCCGTCCGCGGTCACGTCGATGACGGCAAGCTCGGTGACGATGCGATCCACGACCTCCACGCCGGTCAGGGGAAGCGAGCACTCGTCAACCAGTTTCGGCTCGCCGTCTTTCGTCGTGTGTTTCATCCCCACGATCACGCGGCGCGCTCCGGCGACCAGGTCCATCGCTCCTCCCATTCCCTTCACGAGGCGGCCCGGCACCATCCAGTTTGCGAGATTCCCTCTTGAGTCGACTTGCATGGCCCCGAGAATGGTCAGATCGACGCGGCCGCCCCGGATCATCGCGAATGAATCCTCGGTCGAGAAGAAGCTCGATCCCGGGATTTCGGTGACGGTTTCCTTTCCCGCGTTGATCAGATCAGGATCGGCCTGACCTTCGAGAGGAAACGGCCCGATCCCCAACATGCCGTTCTCCGACTGGAGAACGACCTCCACTCCCTCCGGAACATAATTGGAACACAACGTCGGAAGGCCAATGCCGAGATTGACGTATACACCGTCGGTGAACTCAAGTGCAATCCGGCGGGCGATGAGCTCACGGTATCCGGACAATGCTCACACCCTTCGGGTCGCGTCGCGCGGACGGAGGGTCAACTTCTCGATCGGCTTGTCATAACGCTCGCCGGCCACAACGCGGGAGACATGGATGCCGGGCGTATGGATGGAGTCGGGCTCGAGCGCGCCACGC
>CAZTTI010000551.1:0-3005 GCA_964615925.1 uncultured Solibacteraceae bacterium | reverse complement strand
AACCGGGAGAGGTGTGCGTACCGGGTGGTGATGCCGTTCCCGTGATCGACGACGACCAGGTTGCCGTAGGCCGCCTGACGGCCCGCGAACACGACGCGTCCGTTGGCTGGCGCGTGAACCGGCGTGCCGTACAGGGCCCCGATGTCGATTCCCTGATGTTGTTCGTTCTGACCGTTGAACGGATCGCGCCGCCGCCCGAAGCCACTGCGGACGTAGCCAGCGACGGGCCAGATCGACGGCATGAGCTCGAGCTTGCCGGCGCGGGTTTCCACGAGATCCTCGACCAACCGGAGTTGTCCCTCGAGTTCAACCGTGCGTTCGCGCGCCAGCGCGAGGGTGTCCCGCACGTTGAACGTCGCCGACATCACCGACGTCGTGACGTCGTCGACGTTCCCGCCGAGCCCGCCGTCTTCGAGAAGTCCCAGCCGCTGGTTCCACGTGTCGGCCAGCATGACCTCCTGGATCTGACCCGTGAGGTCCTCGAGTCCGCGGATCCGGGTGTTGAGCTGCTCGGTCGAAACCTGGAGGTTCTGATTCGCGACGCGGAGCGCGGCATTGTCGGCGAGAACCTCTTCGTATTCCGCGGCGCGCAGCGCCATGCCCGCGTACTGGAACCCGAGCGCGGCCAAAGTTCCGGCCAGGAGGATCCCGACGGCGGCGAGCGCGCCGAGGGCCCAGATGGGAACGTTGTACTTGTGGAGGCTTGAACTGGCGTTGGGAACGATGATTAACGTATAAGACTTCTTAGACATTCACGTCCTTGAACGCGGTTCCGGCATCCAGCTCTGGGACCAGGTCGTAGAATCCGGCGACCTCCCCGTTCCGGGGGATAGGCAGACCTATTCGCCTGAAAAATAAGCACTTATTGTTTAACCGGGATCGTAACAAATGGGCGTCAAACGGGTCAAGCCAAAAGTTGTCACCGGGATAGGGCTGACCCTCGTTGTTTTGGCCCTGGCCTCCTTCGCGCTTTCCTGGGGCGGCCTGATTCCGGCGACCATCGTCGAAACCTGGTACTCCCGCTGGATCTATCCGGTCGTTTCGGGCATCCTCATCGCCGGAGCCGGGCTCGTCGGCATCTCCTGGCTGGACGTGCTTCTTCCCGCGACGTTGGTGACAGTTGTATGGCTGTTGTATCGGCGTAAACTGATTCCGGCGTTAGCGGTGACCTCGATCGCGTATCTCCTGTTCTTCTGGGGCTGGGGCCTCAACTACCATCGCGTCGCACTGGACACGAAGGTCGACTTCGAGCCCGAGCGCGTGACCGAGGCGTCGGTTCGGGCCCTGGTCGAACACACGGCCCGGTCGCTGAATCGCCTGTACGTTCCTTCCGAAGACAGGGACTGGGGACGTGTTCCCGGTGAGGACGGCCTCGTTGCCGAAGCCGACTCCGAAATCCGGCGCATCATCGCCGTCATCGACGAGATTCCCGAGCGGGCGTGGAATCCGAGGACCCGCGTGAAGGCTTCCTTTGTACTCGATCCGTTCTTCCGCGCCGCGGGCATCGACGGGATGTTCAATCCTTTCGGCCACGAACCCATCCTGACCTCCGACCTGTTGGCGTTTGAGCGCCCCATGGCCATCTTGCACGAGCTTGCCCACGTTCGCGGATACCCCGACGAAGGGGACGCGAACTTCGTCGCGCTCCTGGCCGGAGTCCACTCCTCCGACCGTCGACTGCAATACAGCGCCTGGCTGTCGCTCTGGATGTATCTGCGGCCGCGTGAGGGCGACGGCCTGCTCGACGCCGGTCCGCGCGAAGATCTCGAAGCGGCCTATCGCCGGATGGAATCCGGCCGCATCGAATGGGTCGACCGTGCCCAGTCCCATGCACTGGACTCTTTCCTGAGAGCCAACCGTGTCGAAGGGGGCGTCCGGAGTTATACGCGCATCGTCGAACTGGCCGCCGGGACGCGCGATTCCTGGGAACGGTTCGAGTAGGGGCCTCTGGCGGCGCGGGATCATCTCCGCGCCGCGGCCCAAGGGGATTGCTCTATTCCGGATCGGGAAGGGCGTAGACGTACAGCGCGAAGCCATCGTCCGGAGGCTCGATGTCGGGCGTGATCGTGTTCGGGACCAGCCAGGGGCTTCCTCCACCGCGCCCCGTCGTCACCCCGATGTATTGCTTGCCGTCGACGGCGAACGAAATGGGAAAACCCTGAACCGCCGTGGCGAGACGCTCCTGCCAGAGCACTTCGCCGGTCTCGACGTCCACGGCCCGAATCACGCGGTCACGATCGCCGGCGAAGGCCACGCCGCCAGCGGTCGTCACGACGCCGGTCAGGAACGACGCCGGCTGTTCGAGCGACCAGACCTCCTCGAGCGTGTCGATATCGTAGGCCGCGAGCTTGCCCAGATTGCCGTTGCTTCCCGGGCTTTCGTAGAACGAGCGCCGCGCGCCGCCCGCGCTACCGCGGCCCGCGAGATCCGGATCGTTGGGCACCATGACCTGACACGCCTGGACCAGCGGGGTGACGATGCGGTTGGTCGGTGGGTGATAGCTCATCGCCGGCCAGTTGTGGCCGCCGGCGCTGGTCGGACAACCATAAACCGGCGTGTCGAAGTCTTCGTACAGGACGTCGTCGCGGTAGGTCGGGCGCCCGGTCTCCGGATCGAAGCTCACCCAGACGTTCTGGAACACGGTTTCGGTGTGATCGATGTATTCACCCGTTTCCCGGTTGAGCTTCCACAGGATGCCGTCCTTGCCGATCGTGAAGACGTACGGTACGCCTCCCGAATCCGCCAGCACGCGCTCGAAGACGACGTCGAGGTCGAGCGCTTCGGCGGGAGCGTGCAGGAAATACCACCGGAGCTCTCCGGTGTCGGCGTCGACCGCGATGGTCGAGTTGGCATAAAGCCCGTCGGCCGTCGTCCCGCGGGTGAGCGTCATCCACGGTTTGGCCTGGGCCGTGCCGATGTACACGAGGTCGAGCGACGGATCGTAGCTGGCCGTGATCCACATCTCGCCGCCCGCGCGGTTCCGGTCCGGCAGGTCGCCCCACGTG
>CAZTTI010000550.1:0-5706 GCA_964615925.1 uncultured Solibacteraceae bacterium | reverse complement strand
CGGCAAAGTCCAGGTTCATTTCAGCGCTCCTCTTACCGGCTCCAGGGTTCGGTTTCGAGGTGCCGGCGAAGCGCGGTGGCCGTCCGGAACCTCTTGACGATGAGCGACCGCTTCAGCCCGCAGCAGATCCGGCGGATCTCCTCCGGATGGTGCCGGTACCGGCGAGCTCCGCCGATGGCGTCATAGAAGATCCGGATGGCGTTGATCACGTCCTCGTTGCGATTGGCCCGGTCGTTTTTCCCCCAGTTGAACAGGTCCAGGAACTTCAACTCGAAGGACAGCCCGAGGCGGCGCACGATGACGTTTTCCGAATGCAGATCCCCATGGTATTCCCCGGCCGTGTGAATGCACTCGATCCCGGACGCGAGGGCGTGGAGCAGATGGATCCCCTGGAACAGGGGGAGTCTCTTGCCCCGATGGCGGGAGACGTAATCCTCGAGCAGTTCGCCTTCGACGAACTCCGAGAGCAGGACCGTGACCGGCAGGCGCCGCATCGTGATCGTCTCCTGAACGTGGTATTGGATCATCACCGGGCACTCGCGCAACGCGTGCAGCTTGCGGGCGTACAGGTTGGCCGTCCTGTTGCGCACGTTTCTTTCCGGGTAGAAGAGCTTGGCCGCCCTTTCGATTTCGGTCCCGCGTTCGCGCACGCGGTAGACCTCGCCCTCCCAGCCGCCGCCCACATGCGTCAGGATCTCGTATTTCCGGGCAATGATCCTCCCGGGCTGGAGGTTGAATGGAGTCGTCCGTGTCATGCTCAATCCGCGATGCGTTTGACGAAGTCCTCGAGAGCGGCCAGCACCATCCGCCGCTTGTCCGCATCCGGAGCGAATCCTTCGCGGGACATTTCCAGTTGCACCCAGGGCATCCCGGCTCCGTGACGCCGGACGATGTATCCGCCGCGGAACGGGTCGTCCCGCGTCACATCCGGCCCGAACGCTTTCAGGAAGCAATCCTCCAGGAGCGACATCCAGCCCGGCGGGCAGGCACCATCCCCGCTCCCGAGGCAGATGCGCGGCCGCTTCCGTCCGGGGTCCGGGCCGACAGGGGGACCTTCCGCCGCCATCGTGTGGCAGTCCACGCCCAGGACGAACCGGCCTCCGGCCGCCAGGGATTCGAGACGGGAATGGTACGGATGATAGTGGTGCGAAAGCAACTCCCGGACACGATCCTCCCCAGGCTGCCGCGCGTAAACCGGCACGTTCCAGCAGGTGTGGGTCTTGACGACGCCGTCGGGCGACCGGTCGCCGGGCGCGCGGTTCAGGTCGACGAAGGCCCGGGCGATCGGTGTCGTGACGTACCCGCCGACCGCATGGGCAATGTCGTAGATCTCGCGTGCTCCGACGTCACCATCCCGCGCGATCTCGTCCAACGGCAGAACGACGAGGTCTCGAACCTCATCGGGAACATCGAGACCGGCATGAGGAACCGACAAAAGCAGGGGGAGCTTCATTCACGAGGCCCTCCGGCGGCCCCGTCTCTCCTCGGGTCCGCCACCCCGACGAACCGTGTCTTCTCCCGCACGACCAACTGCACCGATCCCATGTAAAACGCGTACGGCTCCCGCCGGTCCACCTGGAAGCCATGCCGTTCCAGATGCTCCGGGATGTCGGTCCGCATGCGGGCCGCTTCGAGCGACACCCTCCCGTCGAGCGAACAGTGAAGACGCGGTGCATCGACGGCCGCGAACGGCGTCCGGTGGCGCAGACGGACGAGCACTTGAAGGATCGACGACGTGATGCGTTCGCTCCCCGGCGATCCGATTGCGAGCCATGGCTTCGCACCTCGGAAGAGGATCGACGGGGCCACGCTGGCCCAGGGGGAAGCTCCAGGGCGCAGGTAATACGGATGCGACGGGTCGTCGTATTCGAACGCGCTCATGTAGTTGTTGTAGAGAAATCCGAGTTCCGGAGTCGCCGCACAGGATCCGTAAACGCTCTCGATCGATTGCGTCAAGGCGACGGCGCTCCCGTCGCGATCCATCACCGAAAGGTGCGTTGTTTCCCCGTGCATCCTGAGGCGGCGGCGCACGGCGCGGGCCACGCGGCGTGCGTGTTCAGGACTCAACATTTCCTTCGGGGTCACCTGCGGGTAGATGTTCGGATCGAACGGCCGGTCGTGCCGGTCCATGAACGCCCGGCGGATCGTTTCGGCCAGCAGCAGCGCCCCCTCGGGCGTTTCCGGATCCGGAGGCGGAGAAAAAGACTGGACGACGTTCAACATCTCGATCAGCGTCCGGCCGGCTCCCGGGGGCGGCATCGTGAAAACGCGAGCCCCGTCCATCTTCCCGGTCACCGGACGGCGCTCGACCGGGTAGGGGATCTGGGCCAGGTCGTCCCGCCGGATCAATCCCCCATTGGCCTCCATGTCGGCTTCGATCCGGGACGCGATCTTTCCGAGGTAGAAATCTTCGACGCCTGCGGCGGCCAGGCGCGCGAGCGTCGCTGCGAGAACCGGCTGGCGAAAGATCTTTCCCGGCCGCCGGACCCGGCCCCCGTCGAGGAAGATTCGGCCTCCAGTGGACTCCCGGAGATTCCGGCGCTCCCGGCGCGTCAACCGGTACTGCAGTTCGCTGACCGGATACCCGTCGTGCGCGAGGCGCACGGCGGGCTCGACGACATCCGCCCAGGGCAGCCGGCCGAAGGTCGCGACGGCATAGTGGTAGGTCGCCGGGGAGCTGGGTACCGTCGTGGCGCGATAGCCGCGCCGAATCTCCCTGAACAGGTCGCCGAAGGATTCCCGGACGGCTCGAAAGGGCACACGGGACGATCCATCGAGCGCGACGGTGCGCCGCCGGGCCGCGTCGTGTACCAGCATCATGGTTTGTCCGCCCAGTCCCGAAGCCGCCGGTTCGACGACGCCCAGCGCCAATGCCGTCGCCACTGCGGCATCGACGGCGTTCCCCCCCTGTTCGAGAATCCGAGCACCGACCGCCGTCGCCAGGTAGTGGGCGCTCGATACCATGCCGCGGGGAGATACCGCGACGCGCTGCGGTTCGGCTCCAGCGTCGTCGGTGAGCGCCCCAACATCGGATAAGGGTGACCGATGGAGTGAACTTCCGCTCATTTCCGCGCGAGCTGGGTGGCGAGGTATTCGGCCAGCAGCAAGGTCCTTTGAACGAGGCTGATCCGCTGGACAGCCTCGTGCGGCGTCCCCCGGTCCCGGCAGACCGGTGCCACGCCGCAGATGCAGGCCGTCCGGGCCGGAATCAGGCCGGCCACCGACGGGATCGTGGACGATGCGCGTTTGACGGGCAACTCCCATTCGCCGGCGACCGCCTCCAGGGCACGCGCCAGGGACTGGTTCCCCCGGCGCTCCCGCATCGGTGGACGGTCGGAGACCCGCCGGAGCTTCCACGAGGGTCCCTTCTTCCCCAGGATCGCCCGCATCGATTCCTCGGCGGCGTCGGCGGCCGCCGGGTCCACATACGTCACGAGCAGCGTCACCACGACGCGATGGGGGACCATCAACGCGTGCCGCTCGGTCGCGAGGTCCAGCGTGGCCACGCTGAGGCGGTCGTTCGTCGAGCTGAGATCGGCCATCGCATCGAGCTTCTCCGTTGCCCAACGAAACACCGGAAGCTTCTTTCCCACGTGTCCGGGGCGCACGGGGTCGCCCTCGATGATCAACGAATAGCGGCGCAACCCCCGCCGGTTGGTCACCAATCCTCCGCCACTGACGGCCGGCCGGAGCACGAGCACGCGCTTCACACGGGTCCCGGCGGCCCGGATCATGGCGGCGCTGTGGGTGGCATCGCGGCCCTCGTCGGCGTAGAGCAGGACGCCGAGCGGAATGCGCCGGAGGCTCCGGATCGCGCGCAACGACCGAAACGCGAACTCCATCATGACCAGCGGCGCCCGCGTCGTGCCGGCCCCTTCGCCCTGGAGCCACTCCGGTTCCCGCCGAAACGCCTGGGGAGGCATCTCGACGTCGACCGGGGAATCGACGTGGGCGATGAGGAGCGTCCCTCCCTCCATGCCGACGGCCGTTTCCCACGTGGCCACTTCAGGACTGTCGGTCAGATCGTCGACGGGCTGCAATCCGAGCTCCCGGAACGTCTCTCCCGCTTTGTGCATGGCGTGGTCGATCCCTACCGGATCGTTGGTGCGGCTCGCCACCTCGACCCACTCCCGGAGGCGCTTTTCGATGCGTTCACGGCGCGCGGTGACGTAGGAAAACACGTGTTGGGCCGGATCGACGTTTTTCGCATCGAACGCCGGCGGCTGCGGCGTACCGAAGTAGCGCGCGCTGGCGACGCTGACGAGTCGATTCACGAATCGTGTGAAGTCCAACCCCACGGCCGCCGCCCCCACCAGATACGAACCGTGTTCGCCCAGACTCGGGAGCGAGTTGGCCTCGAGGACGAAGAGGTTTCCCTCGTCGTCCAGCCGCATGTCGACGCGGGCGCAGTCGGCCAGGCCCAGTGCGGAAAATGCGCGGATCGCGATGTCCTGGGCCTTCTCCGTCAACTCGGGGCCGATCGGCGCGGGACAAATCGCGCCGACGCTGCGGCCGCTCCGCCCGATCTTGTCCTCGTAACGGTAGATCTCGGGCCCGTCGCCGAAATCCAGCATGACGGGAGGGAACGCTTCGGGTGGAGAGTTTCCGAGCAGGCCGACGTTGATCTCGCGGCCTTCGATGTACTGCTCGGCCAGGACGGACTGGCGATACTTCTCGAAGATGACCCCGGCTTTCTCGCGAAGTTCCGCCTCGTCCCCGGCCACGGCCAGCCCGAACGACACGGCCTCGTTTCTCGGCTTCACGATGAGGGGATAGCCGAGGTCGCCGGGGATCGGGGCGTCCGGGTGGTCCATCACGAAGAAATCCGGTGTCGGAATACCCTGCTGCCGGAAGATCATCTTGGTGACGACCTTGTCGAGCGCCAGGGAGTGACCCAGCGGGCCGGAGGCCACATACGGAATCCCGACCATTTCCAGGATGCTGGGCACGTGCGTATACCGCGCCTGTCCCTGCAATCCGTAGGAAACGTTGAAGACCATACCGGGCCGTTCCCCCTGGACCACCTGCGGCATGAAGTCCTCAAGCGTTCCGACCAGGTCCTTGTCGGCCTCGAACGCCGCGACCTGGTGCCCCCCGGCCTTGAGCGCATCGACCAGCCGGCGGATCGTTTTCAGGCCGATCTTTTCCTGGTTCGGCATCCCGAACAGGTTGATGACCCTCTGGCTGTCGCGATTGTAGACGACGGCGACCTTCATGACTCCTGGACCCGGTCAGGATTCGACGATCTGGGAGACATCGGCGACTTCGAGGAACGTATCCGAGAGCTTCGCGAGAAGGCGGAGGCGCCGAAGGCGGATTCCCCGATCCTCGTCCATGACAAGGATCTTCTCGAAGAAGTCGTCGATGACCGGACGCGCACCGGCCATCGCGGCGAGCGCCCCGCCGTAATCCTGCCGCCCCGCGTGGTCCCGGATCCGCGGCGCGAGCGACTCGACGTGGACGCGAAGCGCCGCTTCGGCGGGTTCGATTCCTTCCGCGCTCTCCGGCGTTCCCGCCTCTTCGTTCTCCTCTTCGTTCTCCGCTGCCTGCTTCAGGATGTTCCGGGTCCGTTTGAACGCCCCCCCGATCGCGACGAGATCGGGACTCTCGCGAACCTTCTCGATCGCCTCGACGCGAGCGGCAACGTCGGCCGGATCGTCGGAGGGGCTCCCTGGAGTCCGGCGGGCTCCCAACGCCGCGGCGATG
>CAZTTI010000549.1:0-3069 GCA_964615925.1 uncultured Solibacteraceae bacterium | reverse complement strand
GTTCTTCGGGAAGGTTGGGATCCTGCTGGCCGCCAAACCCTCCGCGGCCTCGCTGCGCGAGGGAAAGCGGCGCCATCGTCACGACGATCGCGGCGACCAGCGCCAGACGGAACGTCGAAGTCCTCGAGAACGTCATATCGGTTTCCTCCGCTGGAAAGATCGCATCATATCGCGTCAGCCCACGTGTTGGCCGAGAAATTCCAGCGTCCGCTGGCGGGCGATCCGGGCCGACTCGGCATCGTAAGAGGCGCGGGCGTCACAATTGAACCCGTGCTCGGCCTTGTAGATGTGGATCGGGAGCGTCGAATGCGCTTTCCGGAACGCCTCCACCTGGTCGATGGGGATCATGGAGTCCTTTTCACCGAAATGGAGCATCACCGGACACTGCGGTTTCTCCGAAGCCAGAGCCGGGATGCCGCCCCCGTAATACGGGACCGATGCCGAAACGCCGTCAACGCGGGAGGCCGAGAGCCACGCCATCCGCCCGCCGAAGCAATAGCCGACCACGCCCACTTTCCCGGCACTGGAGGCTTCTTTGACCGCCGCGCCGATATCGAGGAGGGCTTTGTCCTGATCGACCTGGTTCTTGTAGTCGAGCCCCTTCTGCATCGTCTCCTGGTTGTACTCGTCCATGACGATCCCGGGCTCGACCCGGTCAAAAAGAGCCGGAGCCAGCGCGAGGTATCCCTCCCGGGCGAAACCGTCGGTCACGCTCTCGATGTGGTTGTTGACGCCCCAGATTTCCTGGAGGACGACCAGTCCTCCCCGTGGCTTCCCCTCGGGTTCGGCCTTGTAGGCCTGGAAAACGTGCCCATCGCCGGCCGTGAGCTGGATCATCTGCCCCATTCCTGAATCTCCTCGATCGATTGAAGTTCGCGGTTACGGCGAAGGTGAAGATAACGGATCGGCGATAACGAAACCGGGATTGTCGACGCACGCGACGAAATCCGCGTGCTCCTTCTTCGTTCGTCGATTCTGCATCAGTCCAAGTACCGCTTTCACCTCATGTCTCTTTTGTCGCCCCTCAGTCGCGTTGAAGCAATTCCTGAACAGTCAGGCCGATGTCTCGGGCAATCTTCCGAAGCAAGGTCGGAGAGATGTCGCGGCCTACATGGAAGGGGACCGTCGTGCCTCTACCATCTGGATGCCGGTACTGGCGATGAGAACCGCGCCGCCGCACCTCCTGAAATCCGAGCCGTATCAAAAGAGTCGCGACCTCGTTAGGTTTCAGTACGGGAAGCGAACCCACTTCTACGCGATTCGAATCGTCTCGAGTCCCACGAACTCAGACTCGATCGTCGGCTCGCCATCCGCGAGGAGCATTTCGATCACTTCCCGGAGGTTTGTCTCCAACTCGGCCCGCGTCGCACCCTGGCTGTGCGCGCCAGGCCACCCGGGAACGGAACCCACGAAAAAACCGGTGTCTGGATCGCGCTCGACGATAACATTGAACGTACGCATCGTGTGATTCCTCTGACCGTGCAACGCAACCAGAATAGCCGGAGACGTGCCCGCGGGCAACATCGCGTCGGCCCATCGCCGTCGGCCCAACGCTCAGCATCAGACGCGGCGCGAAGCGCAGTCCGCTGCATGCTGTTGGCCAGCGTCGTCACCCTAACTTCTCTGGCAAATCGAACGAGCGTGGGCGTCTTGAACTAACTCTCTGGCGAGACAGGCACCGTAGGCTGAGTTCGGTGGCACAGGTAGGCCGGCAGCCGAGAATGCGCCCGTTAGTGTTCCCGTTCAGGTCGCACTCTATGTTGATCGCCTCCAGGACAATCTCGTCACGCGATCCCGACATTGGAGTCGTCGGCGGTTGAACTGAGCGGGCGGATTTATCCAGCGGGCGAACCCCCGTCCCAAACGATGTTGGATTCGCTGCCTGATCGTTGCTGCAGATCCCAGAGGGAGTTCCAGAGATCGACGACGCTGACCAGTCGCCCCCCGGTCCACTCGACCGTGGAGACATTCCATCTTTCTACCAGCTCGTCGAATTCCCGCTCCGAGACACCCAGGAAGGCCGCGGTCGGCCGCTCGGGCCAGAAGGTGGAGCTGCGATATCCGGGCGGGATGAAGATCGATCGGCGGTCGGCCCAAGCTTTGTCGAGAACGGTGGCCATCTGGATTTCCTCCGGAAGATTGAACTCCCAGCAGTAGACACCGAGAAGGCCACCGAATGCAATAAATTTCTAGTATAGAAATTTTATTCAGTCAATTTTTGTTCTCGATGAGAAACGTGCCGGTGAGATGGTCCGTGATCAACACGTTGCAGAGCTTGCCCCGAAGCGCCGCCGCAAGGACCGCCTCTTTTTTCTCTCCGCCGACGATGACCACACGTTTTCCTTCTTTGAGGGCCAGTTCCCGAAGCCGTTCCAGCGGTACCGCCACGCTCCGAAGCCGCAGCTCCTCGGGTAAAGGGATGGCATTCCCCTCCTCGTCGATGAGCTGGCAGTTCACCTCGCCGACCGCCCGGGCCTGTTCCAGTTGAGCGATTCCTCCATGCCTTTTGGCGAGTTGGATGATTCCCGGGCTGTTCGAGTCGTACGAGCCCACACCGAAGATCGCCAGATCGACCTCGTGAGCGGCTTCGTACGCGTATTGCACGCTCTGGCGGATCGGCTCGAGCCTCGAGTCGATCAGATCCTTCCAGCCCACGATGGGATACAGGGCGAAGGAAACCGAGCCCTGCTTCGCGGCAAGCGACCGGGCGAGCGTGTTCGGAGCCGGCTGCTTCAGGGCCTCTTCGGAGAACACGGAGGAGAGCGCGAAGAACTCCAGCCCCTGAAAGACGTTGTCCTGGATCTCGAGGACGGTCCGAAACAACGTGTCCCCGCCCGAGATTCCGACCGTCTGTCTGGGCTTGAGGTGGGCGTTTTCGAAATAGCGCGCGGCCGCGATCGCCAGCGATGCCTTCGTTCCGTCGTGAGGGACGACGATGACCTCGCCGAGGTGGGGATATGCGTCCTGGATTCCGGCAGCGATCTTGTAGAAGGGTGGGGGATTGAGCTTGGGCTCGATCATCGGCTTGCCGTCGGCCCCCTTGAAATGCTGGGCTTTCTTCAAGAGCCG
>CAZTTI010000548.1:0-14073 GCA_964615925.1 uncultured Solibacteraceae bacterium | reverse complement strand
CTGGGTGGGCCCCAGGTTGTTCTCCAAGGATGACGTCTTCCACCGGATTCGGGGAACCGAGAAAGTCGTCGAGTTCGTCACCGAGGAAATGGGTACCATCACGATCATGGGCGGTGCGTCGGGCCGGGTCGAGATGGCGGCCGCAGTCACCCGTGAAATCCTCAACATGTACGTGCGGTAACAAGCCATGGCGAGACATCGGACAGAAACGGTTGACGTCGGCGGCGTACGGGTAGGCGGGAACCACCCGATCGTCGTGCAGTCGATGACGAACACCGACACGGCCGACGTCGAGGCCACGGCGCGCCAGGTGCGCGAGCTGGCGGACGCCGGGTCGGAGATCGTCCGCATCACGGTCAACACGCCCGAAGCCGCGCGGGCGGTTCCGGAGATCGTCGCCCGCGTCGGTGATACGGGGCCGGGCGTGCCCATCGTCGGGGACTTTCATTACAACGGCCACATCCTGCTGCGGGACTACGCTCGAGCGGCGAGTGCCCTGGCCAAATACCGGATCAATCCCGGGAACGTTGGCCTGGGCTCCAGGCACGACGAGAACTTTCGCACCATCGTCGGGATTGCACGGGACAACGGCAAGGCCATCCGTATCGGCGTGAACTGGGGCTCGCTCGACCAGGCCCTCCTCACCCGCATGATGGACGAGAACCAGAAGAGAGCGGCCCCGCTCGACGCCAACGGGATCCTGTTGGAGGCCATGGTCGAGAGCGCCACCGAATCGGCGGAAATGGCCGAATCCTACGGGCTCGGGCCCAACCGCATTATCCTGAGCGCGAAGGTCTCCGGAGTCTCCGACCTCATCGCGGTCTATCGCCGGCTGGCGGGCCGAAGCGCCCATCCCCTGCATCTGGGCCTGACCGAAGCGGGCATGGGGCGCCGCGGCACGATCCGGTCGACGGCGGCCCTGGCGGTCCTCCTGGCCGAAGGCATCGGAGACACGATCCGCGTGAGCATCACGCCCGCGCCGGGAGGGGACCGGACCGAAGAGGTTCGCGTCGCATGGGACGTCCTCCAGAGCCTCGGGCTCCGGAATTTTTCTCCCCAGGTCTCCGCATGTCCCGGTTGCGGCCGCACGACGAGCACGCTCTTTCAGGAAATGGCCGCCGATATCGACGCCCACCTCGAACGACGAATGCCTGAATGGAAGTCCGTCTACCCGGGAGTCGAGACACTGAAGGTGGCGGTGATGGGATGCGTCGTCAACGGTCCCGGTGAATCGCGGCACGCCGACATCGGTGTGTCACTCCCCGGGACCGGCGAGGAGCCGAAGGCGCCCGTATATGTCGACGGCCGGCTCCTGAGGACGCTCCAGGGAACGACGATCGTCCGCGACTTCGTCGAGATCCTGGACGAGTACGTCCGTACGCGCTTCCGGCCCTCGGACGGGAGACCACGTTAAAACGTGTAAATTTCGCGCGAGATCTGCTAAATTTTTGCTATCCCCTACAATGAGGACTCATCAATGAGAAGACGAACTCTTGTTCTCGCGATGGTACTGGTATTTTCGATCGGCCGGGATGCCTCCGCCCAACTGATCGCGGGCAGCGAAGAAGACCTGCTGTTCACGCGGGTGGTCGACGCCACCGGCGCCGAGCAGATCGAACTGGCAATGCAGTTCGAGCGCGAGTATCCCAACTCGAGCGTCCTCAGCGACGTCTATACGATGGTGATGACGGTCTACAACCAACAGAATCAGTCTTCCGAGGCCATCGAATGGGGGGAAAAGGCCCTGAAGGCCGACGAGAACAACGTCGAAGCGTTGATCGCCCTGACCTACAACCTGGCGTTGACCCAGCGCGACCTTCCCCAAGCCATCGCCTACGGACAACAGGCGCTCGAGACCATCGAATCGCTTCGCACCGCGGAGCCGCGGCTCGGCCACACACCGGAGTCCTGGGAGCAATACCTGGCGGCCCTGGAAACCAGCGCGGAATCGTACCTCAACTACGCCGAGTCCGTGCGCTGAGCCCTCGCGGGTCCGGAGGTCAGACGAAGTCGACCACCCGGATCCGTTCCGTCCTTTCCCGGATCTCCCGCGCGAAACGCACGTGGGATTCGTCCTTCTGATAGGCATAGAGCCCCGCTTCGTCGTCGAACTCGATGATGAGGGCGTGTTCGAATTCATTCCAGATGTGACTGCGGTAGGCGGGATCGCTCGGATTGAGCAGCGACTTCACCGAAAGGCGTCGGACCGAAGGGATGTCTCCGAGCCTGGCGGCCTGGCCGAGGACGTCATCCCTTTCCGTCGCCTCGAGACTCTCTTTGAAGCGGAACAGCACGAGATGGTGTAACACCGCTCCCTCCTTCTACTTCCGGACTTCGATCCCGGCGAATTCTTCGAACAATCGAATGACTGCGGAATGGTCTTCCCCACCACGTCCCTGTCGGCGGAGCGCGGTGAAATATTGCTCGACAATGGCCGTCGTGGGCAGCGCGACACCGAGGGCCTCGGCCACCTGGTGGACGAGGCGCAGATCCTTGGCGTGCAGGTCCAACTTGAACCCCGGTGTGAAGTTGCCATCCAGAATCCGCGGGCCCTTCATCTCGAGACACCGGCTCGCCGCCATACCGCCCGACAGCGCCTGAACCATCTTTTCCGGGTCCACGCCGGACCGCGCTCCGAGGACCAGCGCTTCGCCGATGGCGGTCAGGTTGAGCGCAACGATGACCTGGTTGGCCAGCTTGGTGAAACCTCCCGATCCGAGAGACCCCATATGGGTAATGGTTCGGCCGAGCACTTCGAAGACGGGGCGCGCGCGTTCGAAATCCTCCGTCTCCCCACCCACCATGATCGAAAGAATTCCCTCGATCGCGCCCTGTTCTCCGCCGCTGACGGGTGCGTCAAGCATCCGTGCGCCGCGCTCGGAGACCTGCTTCCCGAGACGTTGGGACACGAGCGGGTTGATCGTGCTCATGTCGATGAGGAGGCTGTCGGGGCGCAGACCGACGGCGATTCCGTTCCCTCCGGCGACAACGGATTCGACGTCCGGAGAATCCGGGAGCATCGTGATGACGACATCCACCCGAGCAGCGACTTCGGCCGGAGAGTCGGCGGGGGTCGCTCCGGCGCGAACCAGTTCGTCGACGGGGCCACGGCTCCGGCTGTGCGCGACGATGGCGTAACCGGCACGAACGAGGTTCAACGCCATGGGTTTGCCCATGATGCCGAGTCCGATGAAACCGATCCGATCGGTCATTTCCGTCATCCCTCGTCGGACTCCCGGAGCCGGGCCAGGACCGAGTAGTCCTCGAGCGTGGTCGTGTCGCCCACCGTCTCCTTGCCGGAAGCCAGATCCCTCAGCAAGCGCCGCATGATCTTGCCCGATCGGGTCTTCGGCAGGGCGTCGGTGAATCGGATCTCCTCGGGCTTGGCGAACGCTCCGATCACTTTGCTCACATGGTCCCGAAGCTCGGACTTCAACTCCGGTCCGGGCGCCGACGTGCCTTTCGGCGTGACGAACGCCACCACCGCCTGGCCCTTGATTTCGTGCTCGACCCCCACGGCGGCCGCCTCGGCCACCTTGTCGTGGGACACGAGCGCGCTCTCCACTTCCATCGTTCCGATGCGGTGACCGGACACGTTGATCACGTCGTCGATCCGGCCCATGATCCAGTAGTACCCGTCTTCGTCCCGGCGCGCCCCGTCGCCCGTGAAATAGACTCCCGGAATCTCGCTCCAGTACTGCCGGCGGTACCGTTCCGGGTCGCCGTGGATCGTTCGCATCATCGACGGCCAGGGTTCGCGAACGACGAGGAATCCTCCCTGGTTGGCGGGAAGCGAGTTTCCTTCCCGGTCCACGATGTCCGCGACGATCCCGGGAAGCGGCCGCGTGGCCGAGCCGGGCTTGGTGGGAGTGGCCCCGGGAAGCGGGGAAATCATGATGGCTCCGGTTTCGGTCTGCCACCACGTGTCGACGATGGGGCACTTCTCGCCGCCGATCTTCCGGTGGTACCACATCCACGCCTCGGGGTTGATTGGCTCGCCGACGGTTCCGAGGAGTCGCAAGCTCGAAAGGTCATGCTTTTCGGGCCACTGGTCGCCCCATTTGACGAACGCCCGAATGGCCGTGGGCGCAGTGTAGAACACGTTCACGTCGTACTTCTCGATGATGGACCACAAGCGGTCGGGCTCGGGGTAGTTCGGCGCGCCCTCGTAAATGACGCAAGTCGTGCCGTTGAGAAGCGGGCCGTAAACGATGTACGTATGGCCGGTTACCCATCCGCAATCGGCCGCGCACCAGTAGGTGTCCTCGTCCCTCAAGTCGAAGACCCACTTCGTCGTGGCGTACGCCCCCGTCATGTAACCGCCCGTGGTATGGACGACGCCCTTCGGTTTTCCCGTCGTCCCGCTGGTATACAACATGAACGACGGGTGTTCCGCATCGAGCGGCACGGCATCGCACCGGTCGCTGGCCTTCTCGAGGAGTTCGTCGAGCCACAGGTCGCGCCCTTCCCTCATCGCCACGCTCTCGCGGGTTCGGCGGACGACGACGACCTTCTCGACCGTCGGGGTGCCGGACAACGCCTCGTCAGCGTTTTTCTTGAGCGGAACGATCAACCCGCGCCGATGTCCGCCATCGGCGGTGATCACGACCCGCGACCCGGAATCGTTGATCCGGTCGCGCAGCGCTTCCGCGCTGAACCCGCCGAAGACGACGTTGTGCGTGATTCCCAGTCGCGCGCAGGCGAGCATGGCGATCGGGAGTTCCGGGACCATGCCCAGGTAGATCGTGGCCCGGTCCCCGGTCTCCAGACCCAGCGACTTCAGCGCGTTCGCGAAGCGGCAGACCTCCCGGTGGAGCATTTGATAGGTCAGGACCCGAACGTCGCCGGGTTCTCCTTCCCAGATCAAAGCCACCCGGTTTTTTCTCCATGTTCCCAGATGCCGGTCGAGACAGTTGTAGGAAAGATTCGTCTTCCCCCCGACGAACCACTTCACCCACGGTTCGTCCCACTCGAGGACGGAAGACCAGGGCTCGAACCATTCCAGCTCCGCCGCGATGCCGGCCCAGAATCCCTCGGGATCGTCGACCGACTTCTGGTACAGCGCCTCGTAGGCTTCGATGTTTGGAACGCCGGACCGGCGGGCGTATTCGGGCGATGGCGGGAAAACGCGTGCTTCCTTCAGGCTGGACTCGATATTGGTCCCGGACATGGCAACTCCCGGCTTGTCAATAGACGCCATAACGACGAAACGGGCGGCCATGGGCCACCCGTTTTCGAACAATGCAGTCGGAGGGAGGGGCCGGCGACGTTTCCGGCGGCCCTCAGGGAGCCGACTGTCCGTACCACTCGTAGTTCACCGCAATGTACTTCTGTTCCTCGTCGGGCACGTTGTCTTCGGGCCAGATCGCCGTTACCGGACAGGCCGGCTCGCAGGCGCCGCAATCAATGCATTCTTCGGGATTGATGTAGAGCATCTGGGCTTCCTCGTAGCCATCCTCGTCCTTCTTCGGATGGATGCAGTCGACGGGACAAGCGTCCACACAAGCCGTATCCTTCGTCCCGATGCAGGGCGAGCCGATGATATAGGTCATTGCGATCTCCTTGGCATGATTACGCGTTCAAAAGAATGGTCATTATACACTCGGCCTTTCTGAAATCAAGCCGGGCGGAAACACCACCAACGGCTATACCAGCTTGCGTTTCAAGACCTTGCCAGTCGGCGTTCGCGGAAGGTCGTCGACGATCTCGAAGACCTTCGGGATCTTGTACTGCGCGATGCGTTCCTTCAGAAAACTCCGCAGTTCGCGCTCTCCGGCCGAGGCTCCCTCGGCCAGAATAACAAAGGCCTTCGGGACTTCGCCACGCACCTCGTCCGCCACACCGATCACCGCGACCTCCCGAACAGCTTCGTGCTCGACGAGGGCTTCTTCGATCTCTCGTGGATAGATGTTTTCTCCCGCCGAAATGATCAGATCCTTCTTCCGCCCCGTGATCGTGATAAACCCGTCATCGTCGATCATGCCAAGATCGCCGGTGTGGAGCCATCCATCGGTGATCGTCGCCGCGGTCTCCTCGGGAAGGTTGTGATAACCGGCCATGACGTTTCCGCCACGGACCATGATTTCCCCGGTTTTCCCTACACCGAGCGCCTTGTTCACATCGTCCCAGATTGCGACCTCGACTCCCGGAAGGGGGCGCCCCACAGTCCCCAACTTGCGACTCCCGGGCACGTTCAACGAGACGACGGGCGCTGCTTCGGTCTGACCGTACCCTTCGTAAATGGGTGTTCCGAACCGCTTCTCGAACGCCTCGGCGACAGCCACGGGCAGGGGTTCGCCTCCCGAGATCGGGAAGCGCACCGATCCGACGTCATGATCCGATTCCGTGGTCGCCAGGACGCGATACATCGACGGGATGGCCAGAAAGCAGGTGATTCGATGCTCGGCGATGAGGTCGAGGACCTTCAACGGCTGAAAACGGTCGACCAGGACCATCTTGGCTCCGGTGAGTACCGGAAGCAGGAACGTTCCCGTGATGGCATAGGTATGAAAAAAGGGAAGCAGGCAAAGGAAACTGTCGGCGGCGGTGAATTCGCCCGCCTTCCTGGACGCCTCGACGTTCGCCAGCAAATTCTGATGCGTCAACTCGACGCCTTTCGGACGCCCGGTCGTGCCCGAGGTATAGAGGAACAAGGCGGGGTCGCGGTCGGAGGGGAGTTCGGTATCCGCCGTCGCCCCCGGAAAATCGGCCCCGTCGGCCATCAGGATCTTTCCGCGGTCGCCGAACAGGGGACGGATCTTGCCGAGCGCCTCATTGAAGAACTCCGAAGCGATCAGACCGGACATCCCGGAGTCTTTGAGAATGAATCCCAGGTCCTCGGGTGGGAGAAGGTAGTTGAGGGGAACCGCGGTCTTGCCGGCACGCCAGATGGCCAGCATGGCGATCAGGTATTCCGGCGAGTTCAGGAGCAGGATCCCGACGACGTTTCCCGGAACCTCGGTCCGAATCCGTGACGCCAGCCTGGAAACCTGGTCGGCGACTTCTCCCATGGTCCGGGACCGGCCCGCCTGGTCGACGAGGATCGCACGATCCCTGAAGGAATCGACCGCTTTCGCGAATTCCTCGGAGATAAACGACATCTGAGCCTCCGTTTTCGCGGGAGTATACACCATCCCGTATGCCGGACTCGGGACCTACTGGTTCGCGATCGGAGGATGATGAATGAGCTGGATCAGGGTGCCGTCGGGGTCCCGGAAGTACAGCGACCGCGCGCCGTCGCGATGAGTCCGGGGCTCCTGGGCGATCTCGACCCCCCGCGCCGTCAGATATTCCGCCCACTGGTCCACTTCTCCGGCATTTCGGACCGCAAGTCCGAGGTGGTCGAGCGTCTGCCGGCCGGACGGGACATGGCCGGACTCGGCCTGGTGCAACGCGATGTTGTCGGTCCCGGAAGTCAAATAAGCGTTTTCGGGATCCGGCTGCCATTCGAGGTCGAATCCCAGGATTTCGCGGTAGAACGGCAGCGACCGTCCCATGTCGCGCACCCGGATGGCGGCGTGACGGAGCCCGATCAGTGGCGGACGATCACTCATGCGCATCTCCCGTGTCGAAGACTAGCATGACCGCGGGGTCCTCCCGCCCGGCTGGCCTCGCCCGCGCGATCCCGCTATTATTCTTTGATGTACTCCAGACATCTCGTGTTCGGCTTGTTTTCGCTGGTCTTCGCCATTGCCGGGACGGCCGGACTGTTTTGGCTTCCCATTCCGTCGGATTCGACCGCCGGGTCGACTGCCGAGATCTCCGGGTCTCGATACCTGGAACACATCGAGTATCTGGCGTCGCCCGCCATGCAGGGAAGAGGAAATGGCTCCGACGCGCTGGAAACCGCCGCCGGATACCTTGCCGATCAGTTCCGGATATGGGGTTTGGAACCCGCTGGTGAGGATGGATATTTCCAGACGTTCGAGGCCACGACCAGAACGGCGTTCGGAAGCCCGAACGCGCTCGATCTGAACGGAACCGGGCTTGAACCGATGGTGGAGTTCGCTCCGATGCGGTTTTCCACCAGCGGCGAAGTCGCGGGAAGCGTTGTTTTCGCCGGCTACGGCATCACGGCCCCGGAATACCACTGGGACGACTACGCAGGCATCGACGCGAGCGGCAAGATCGTCGTGGTCTTCCGGCACGAACCTCAGGAAAGCGATGAGGAGAGTCCGTTTGCCGGAGCCGATTCAACGACCCACGCGCAACTGGTCAACAAGGCCATCAACGCACGGCAGCACGGTGCGGCCGGGATCCTCTATGTTCTCGACCCGGCTGGTCACCAGCCGGAGGAGGAGGAACTGCTGACGACGGCGGAATCCTCCCCGACCGAAAACGTGAACATCCCGGCCGCGTACGTCCGGATGGAATCCTTGCTCCCCTATTTCGAGGAGAGGGGCATCGACCTCCGGGACGTCCAGCGGCGGATCGACACCGACCTCATCCCGCAATCCTTCGAGGTCGAGGGCCTCACTGCTACCCTGGCCACCACCGTGGACCGCGTGACGTCTCCGCTCCGAAACGTTGTGGCTTCAGTCGAGGGATCCGATCCCGAGTTGCGCGATGAGTGGATCATCGTCGGCGCCCACTACGATCACCTGGGACTGGACGCCGAGTACTCCCTGGACCCGGACGGGACCGGGCGGATCCACCACGGAGCGGACGACAACGCGTCGGGCACGTCCGGCGTCCTGGAGCTGGCCCGCGTCGCCGCAGCCGCACCGGGAAGGTTCGGCCGGTCCCTGATGTTCATCGGGTTCGCCGGAGAAGAGATCGGCTTGCTCGGGTCCAGTCACTTCGCCAACAACCCGACGGTCCCCATCGAAAACGTCGCCGCGATGATCAATCTGGACATGATCGGACGCCTCCGCGACGACCGTGTGTACGTCAGCGGAGTGGGCACGGGCGCGGGTTTCACCGAAGCGCTCGAAGAGCTGAACGACACGGGACTGACGCTGGACCATTCCGATTCGGGAATGGGCGCGAGCGATCATATGTCATTCAACATCAAGGAAGTGCCCGTCCTGTTCTTCTTCTCCGGATTGCACGGCGACTATCATCGGCCGACCGACACGGCCGAGAAGATCGAGGTCGACGGCGCGCTCAAACTACTCACGCTCGTCGAGTCCATGATCGAGCGTCTGGCCAATCAGCCGGACCCTCCGGAATACACACGGGTCGACGAACCGACGCCCCTGGCGGGAAGCGGAGGAGGGTACGGCCCGTATTTCGGGTCGATCCCGGACTTCCGGGAGGTCGAAGGCGTCCTGTTTGCCGACGTCACTTCCAGAAGCCCGGCCGACGACGCAGGTCTGGCCGCCGGCGACATCCTGGTCGAGTTCAACGGAAAGGAAATTCGAAACCTCTACGACTTCACTTACGCGCTTCAGGCCGAACAACCGGGCAACGTCGTTCCGGTGGCCGTCATGCGCGGGGACGAGCGAATCGAGGTCGACGTCCGGTTGGAGGCTCGAAGATGAAAGCCCGATCCATCATGACGGTCGCAATCGCGCCACTGCTGCTCGCCGCAT
This sequence comes from uncultured Solibacteraceae bacterium, assembly GCA_964615925.1. Classification (GTDB taxonomy): domain Bacteria; phylum Acidobacteriota; class Terriglobia; order 20CM-2-55-15; family 20CM-2-55-15; genus JAJEDW01. Next base: position 4,540 of record CAZTTI010000548.1, on the reverse strand, counting down.
GCTCGGAGCAGTCCGAACCCCCGGCCCGTCTTGTTCCTCTGCACCCCGACGAGGTTCACCTGGCGAATATCCGGCAACTGACTTTCGGAGGAGAGAACGCCGAGGCGTATTTCTCTCCGGACGGGCAGCGCATCATCTTTCAGTCGACACGCGAAGCCGACGCATGCGACCAGCAATACTCGATGAACCTCGACGGGTCCGGCCTGCACATGGTCAGCACGGGGGAAGGCCGAACGACGTGCGGGTATTTCATCACCAACGACCGCATCGTCTACGCGTCGACGCACCTGGGCGGGCCGGCCTGCCCTCCGGAACCGGACCCGTCGGCGGGTTACGTCTGGCCCCTTTACCGGACGTTCGACATCTTCTCCGCCGCGGCCGATGGCTCGGACGTCGTCCGGCTCACCGACACCGACGGCTACGATGCGGAGGCGACCGTCTCTCCCGACGGTTCGAAGATCGTCTTCACCTCGACACGCGACGGCGACCTCGAAATCTACACGATGAATCCGGACGGCAGCCAACAGACCCGGCTGACGTATGAGAAGGGCTACGACGGCGGGCCGTTCTTCTCACCCGACGGCGAATGGATCGTCTACCGCGCGGGACACCCCTCGACTCCGGAAGACATCGCGGCGTACGACACGCTGATCGCCGATGACCTGGTCATGCCGGACGAATTGGAGATCTGGGTCATGCGGGCCGACGGCAGCGAGAAACGCCGAATCACCGAGTTCGGCGGCGCGAACTGGGCGCCGTTTTTCCATCCGAGCGGCGAGAAAATCATCTTCGCATCCGACATGGACAACCAGAATCCCCGTGTGCCCAACTTCGAACTCTACATGATCAACATCGACGGAACGGACCTCGAGCGGATCACGTTCGACACGGCCTTCGACGGGTTTCCCATCTTCAGTCCGGATGGATCGAAACTCCTGTTTGCGTCCAACCGCTTCGCGGAAGACGAGGGCAACACGAACGTCTTCATTGCGGACTGGATCGAGTAGGAGGAACGGGCCGTGACACTTCCCGCGGCCTTCCTGCTCGCGGCTCTGGCTCTCCCATTCGGGCTCCAGGCTCTGCAGAGCGGGGACGAAGGCCTGATCCGGGTCACCACCCGGCTGGTCCTGGTCGACGTCGTCGTCACCGGCGACGACGGGCCGGTCATCGGCCTCACGGTGAACGACTTCCGGATCTTCGACGAGGGGCGCGAGCGGGAGATCGACATCTTCACGTTCACCGAGGTGGCCACCGGGGATCGGCTCGAGGAGCCGCTGCCCGCCGGAGTCGTTTCCAATCGTTACGACTCGGACGGCCGGACGACGACGAGCGCCACGGTCATCCTGGTTGACCGCCTCAACACTTCTCCGTTCGACCAGCCCTACACCGATCAACAGCTCCACGACTTCCTGAAGACGCTCACCGAAGACGACCGCGTGGCCATCTACGAGTTGACGAACACCCTGCGGCTCGTCCAGGACTACACGTCCGACGCCGCACTCCTCGAACGCGCGATGGAAACTTCGCGGACGGCACAGACGATCGGGCTCGATGGGTCGGAGTCGACGCTCGACAATCGGCCCGATCCGGCGTTGACGGCGTTGATCAACGGTGAAAACACGGCTCAGGCGGAATTTGACGCGCTGGTGGAGCGCACTTACCTGGAGTTGCGGGCCGACACTTCCGCGGCGGCTCTCGAAGCGATCACGGAACGGCTTTCCAGTCTTCCCGGTCGGAAGAACATCGTGTGGCTCTCGGGGAGCTTCCCCTTCGCTTTCGACCCGCACATGCACACCAGCTTTCACACCGTTGTCACGATTCCGGTTCTCAATCGAATGGAAGAAATCGGCCGGTTCCTGACCAACGCCAACGTCGCCGTGTACCCCGTCTTTGCCCCCGGGCTGGGATCCGGCGAGCCTCCCGGACTGGATCTCATGCTGGATCTGGCCGAAAAGACCGGCGGGCGGGCTTTTTACAACACGAACGGTCTGGCAAGGTCCATGCGGCAGGCGGCGGACGAAGCGCTCGCAGTGTACACGCTGGGTTTCTACGTCGAGGACGCGGACGACGACTTCCACGAACTTCAAGTCGAGATCAACCGTGAAGGCGTCGAAGCCCGGCACCGCGAAGGGTATTTTGGTTTTGCGGATGAAGTGCCCGACCGGGACGACGTCAGCCTGATCGAACTCCTGATCCGTCCAACCGACGATACCGGGATCGGGCTGTTCGGCACGGCGCGGGAGTCGGGGAAACCGTCCGTCTATGATGTCGTCCTCCGGGTCGACGTCCGCGACCTGAGCATGACGTTCGATGGCGAATTCCGGCACGGAAAGCTGGAGTCGGCCATGGTCTTTCAACCCATTGGAGAAGAAGGGCGCGTCCTGCCGATCGAACAGATGCCGTTTCGCATGTCGGGGGAGATCTTCGAGCGGGCGCTCGAAAGCGGGCTGAACCTGATTCGCGAGGTCGACACCGAAGGAAGAAGGGGGTGGTTGCGCGTTGTCGTCCGCGACACGGCGACGGGCGCGGCCGGCTCGCTCCGGGTACCGATCGGCATCGATTGAGGCGTGCTACACTTCACGTTTCATGCAAGAATTGGAAGCCGCCCTGAGGCAGCGCATCGCGGGTGAAGTCCGCTTCGACGAGGTCTCACGCCGCCTCTACTCCACCGACGCCAGCATCTACCAGATCATGCCCATCGGCGTGGTCATTCCCCGTACCGCTGAAGATATTTTCGCTGCGATGGAAGTCGCGCGGGACTTCGACGCCCCGGTCCTTCCCCGTGGCGGGGGCACGAGCCTGGCGGGCCAGACCGTCGCCCACGCTGTCGTCGTCGATTGCTCGAAGTACCTCAACCGCGTCCTGGAAGTGAACACCGACGAAGGTTGGGCATGGGTCGAACCGGGCGTGGTCCAGGAACAGTTCAATCTGCACCTGAAGCCACGGGGCTTCCTCTTCGGTCCGGACACTTCGACGGCGAATCGCGCCACGATCGGCGGGATGATGGGAAACAACTCCGCCGGCTCCCATTCGATTCTGTACGGCAAGACCATCGATCACGTTCTCGAGATCGATGCCGTGCTCGCGTCGGGCGAAGGCCGGCTCTTTCGCGAGATCGGGCTTCGGGAAGCGAAGCGCAGGGGCGGCCTCGAAGGCCGCATCGCGGATGTCGTCGAGACCCATCGTGAAGAGATCGACCGCCGGTTTCCGAGGCTCATGCGGCGCGTCACCGGGTACAACCTCGACGAGTTCGTCCGGCAGGACAACGGGTCTTCTCGCTTCAACCTCGCGAAGCTCGTCGTCGGCTCCGAAGGCACTCTGGCGATGGTCCGTCGCGCGAAGGTCGCGATCAAGCCGCGCCCGAAGAGGACGGCATTGATGACGGTGCACTTCGCCGACATCGTCGATTCGATCCGCGCGAGTGAAATCATTCTTCCTTTCGCCCCGTCCGCCATCGAGTTGATCGACGACATGGTGCTCGGCCTTGCCAGCCATTCACTCGAGTTCTCGAGGGAGATCGGCTTCATCGAGGGAAAACCCGGCGCGATCCTCCTCGTCGAGTTCTACGGGGACACCGAGGCCGAACTGTCCTCGAAACTCGACGGGCTCGAAGCCGCGCTGCGGAAGGAAAAGCTGGGGTACGCGTATCCGCGCGCGCTCGACGGTCCCGGCCAGGAACGCGTCTGGAAGCTGCGCAAGGCGGGCCTGGGACTCCTGCTCGGAACGCGTGGGGAGCGCAAGCCGATCGCGTTCGTCGAAGATTGCGCCGTTCTTCCCGAACGCCTTCCCGAATTCTTCACGCGGTTTCGCGACGTCATCCACAAGTACGACACCAGCGCGGGGTATTACGGCCACGCCAGCGTCGGATGCCTGCACATCCGCCCGCTGATCAATACGAAGCTGCCTTCTGAGATCAAGAAGATGAAGGACATGACGACCGAGATCGCCGGCCTCGTCATGGAGTTCGGTGGCGCCATGAGCGGCGAGCACGGCGACGGACTGGCGCGCAGCCACCTGAACGAACGGCTTTTCGGGCCCGCGATCTACAACGCTTTCGGGCAGGTCAAACGCGCCTTCGACCCGGAAGGGAGGATGAATCCGGGAAAGATCGTCGATGCCCCGCCCATGGACGAAAACCTTCGCTACGGGGCATCTTACGAGACCGTTCACCTCTCGACGCACTACGACTTCTCCCGCGACGGCGGAATCGCTACGGCCGTCGAGATGTGCAACGGCATGGGCGTGTGCCGCAAGGTGAACTCGGGGACGATGTGCCCGTCCTACATGGTCACGCGCGACGAGGCCCACTCCACGCGGGGACGCGCAAACCTGATGCGGGAGATCCTTTCGGGCAAGCTCCCGGCCGAGGAGTGGACTGGAGAACGGCTTCACGACGCCCTGGACCTCTGCCTCGAATGCAAGGCGTGCAAGGCGGAATGCCCGTCCAACGTCGACATGGCCAAGCTCAAATACGAGTTCTTGGCCGACTACAACGACGTGAACGGTACCCCTCTGCGATCGCTGGCCTTCGCCCACATCC
>CAZTTI010000547.1:0-2976 GCA_964615925.1 uncultured Solibacteraceae bacterium | reverse complement strand
TCTCCAGGTAGCGGCGGGTCTCTTCCCGTTCGATCTTGCTGATATGTTTCCAGAAGCCGTAGACGCGCGAAAGACTGAGCAGCCGGGTTGCGTAGATCCGCCACGTGTAGTGTGTCCGGACGCGCTCCAGTCCCGCTTCGGACACTTGCCGCCAGTACCCGGATTCGTCCCGCGAACGGTCGAAGAACCGGACCATGCGGTCCGCTGCTTCGCCGCCGAGGTTGGGGTCGATGTGGAAGCCCGACACTTCGTCCTCGATGACCTCCCTCGGTCCGCCGAAGCAGGTCGCGAAGGTCGGCAGGCCCGAACTCATCGCCTCGATAACGGTCAGACCGAACGCCTCGAAGAACGCGGGTTGGACGAATATTCCATCGCTGTCGGCCACGACGCGGTAGAGTTCACCCGCATGGACGCGGTCCAGGTGATCGACCACCCACCGGACTTTTCCCGAAAGTTCGCTGCGTTCGAGCAGGCTCTCGATACGGCGCATCTGCTCGACTTCCTCGCCGTCCTCATCCGTGGTCTTGGAAGTCCCGCCGACGAGCAGGAGGTTTGCCCGTTCCTGTAGTTCCGGCGAATCCGCGTACCATTCCAGCAAGCCGGCCATGTTTTTCACCTGGTCGAGCCTCGACATCGCAAAGATGATGGGTTTTTCGGGAACCGCAAGCTCTCCCCGTCTCCCCGGCCCGTTCGGGCCGAACACCAAGTGCCGCGATTCTTCGGTCAGGTCGGGCGGCCGGCTCGGCTGATTCGAATACGGGAAAAAGACGCCCTCGTCGACTCCAGGTGACACGATATTGAAACGCGGGTCGAAGCAATCGATGCCGGAAACGACGCGATAAAGGCCCGGCATCGTGAACGAACGGTACGACTCATATTGTCCAACCGCGTCGTTCGTGCCGCCGATCTCCTGGTAGGTCGACGTGACGATGAAATCGGCCATGTTCATCGATATGAGGTCAGCCGTGTGTTGAACCGAAAAGTGGTACTCGTCCTCATAGGCCTCCCAGTACACGTCGGAGTGCAGATATTTGGTCTTTTCCAGGGCATGGGCGATGTTGCACTGGGTCACTCCCAGCCGGTGCGCCAGGATGCTGGCCACGAGATTGCCGTCGGAATAGTTGCCGATCACGAAGTCCGGTCGTCCGCCGAGTTCGGAGATGATTTCCCGTTCCGCATCCACGGCGAAGCGTTCCAGGTAAGGCCAGACCCGGAACCGCGGGATCCACGGGCGCAGGACGTCTCCCTGTTCGTCACGGAACGGGACCCTCAGGATGCGGCTGTGCCCGGTTCCGGTGATCGCTTCGAGGCGTTCGTTGCACGTCGTGCCTTCCGCTTCGGGTATGAGGCGGGTGACGACCAGGATCTGGGGATCGACGTCGAGGCCGTACTCGTGTATCGACTCTTTCATCACCTTTTCCAGGGCGCGCACCTGATCCAGGATGTACACGATCTGCCCCCCCGTGTCCGGCTTGCCCAGGACGCCGGACTGCGCGAAGTAGCCGTGGGGTGAAAGGATGGCCACCGAAAAGATCATCGGGATGCGGCTGAGGAACGCGACGAGATGATCCGGGGACGGCGCCTCCAGGATGTCCGAGAGCAATTCCATCGTCTTCGCGGCGCTGGCGGTATCACGCCCCCAGCCGGGTTCGAACCCCATGGAGCGCAACTCGTCGCGTACTTCCGGCCACGGCGTTCCCGCCGGGCGGCCATGGAGCAGTTCCATCGCCGACCGCAGCCTGGACCGGAGCACCCAAAGGTCCGTGATCGCCCCGTTCAACATCAAGGGCTCGCCGCGGACGGCATGGACGGTGAGGAATTCGAACAGACGCTGGAGACCATCCCCGCTGTTGAACATGCGTCCCGACAGGTACCGATTCAAAAACTCCACACCACGGCCGATCGATCGCGTCTCCGTCATTTTGGGAAACCCGCGTTCGAACGGTCTCAGGTCCAGTTCGAGCATCCACTCTTCCGAGCCTCGGTTGACCACGCGTTCCTTGAAGCGCAGGTAGTCGACCGGGGATATCTCTCGGCAGAACATGACGTCGGTATCGATCTCGACGTATTGCCATGTGGCGACCGTGTGGCGCACGGCGAGGCAGATGACCGGGCCGTTGACCGCGCCCTCCTGGCTCAATCGCATGAGGCGGTCGAGGGAACCGTCGATCTGCTTTCCTTCCACCGCGCGGAACTCCATGTACTCATGATGGATGTCCGGCCAGACGAGGAACGGCTTTCCCAGTTTGATGTACCTGCGGAAGAGGATGTTCATCGAGGCGCGGTGGTCGGCCATCAGCCGGGTCAGTTCATCGATCATGCTCGGGCTCCTCTTTACCCGTTTTCCTGTTCTTCCTGTGGGATGCGAATCGATCCGAAGAAGTCGTAGTAGTCGATGCCCTCGAGGACCCCTGCGGCGTGGGGCGCGCGTGCGAAGTAGACCCGGGGCGCGGCGCGGAGAAATGAGATCTCGGGTTTGTGATTGGCGACCACAACTCCCAGCGTGTTGCCGGTGAGCATATCGGCGTCGTTGCCGGAGTCACCCGCGACCAGGGTCCGGTCGGGCGCGAGGTCGAGCTTGAACTCGAGGAAACGCAGGGCGAGGCCGGGGGACGCCCGGACCGGGAGAACGTCCATTCGAGTCGCCGAGTCGAAAACTACCGTTGCGCGCAATCCCCGCTGCCGCAGGTGCTTGCGCAGGGACGCAAGCGAGGGCGCGGATTGAGGGTCCACCGTGCACGCGATCCTGAGGCTGCCCGACTCCGTCTCCGGACGAGCTTCGATGCCGGGGACTCCCTCGAGGGCCCGGCGGATCTCGGTCGGTTTCCAGTGATGCGCAATGTGTTGCGACCAGGATCGATCGAGTTCGGCGTCCGGCCACCCGTAACGGATCTCGGTTCCCGAGTCCGTTAGCAGGAAGTCCAGCCGCCGGACAGGAATTCCGGAAAGAACCTGCCGGCACTCTTCCATGCCGCG
>CAZTTI010000546.1:0-5546 GCA_964615925.1 uncultured Solibacteraceae bacterium | reverse complement strand
AACGGGGCAAAGTCGCTGCGGGCTCCGATCAAGTCCGTTCCCAGCGTGATCGTCTCGGCGTCGGCCCGGGCTCGGACGATTCCGGCGATGGCGCGGGAACGTTCGGTCCCCATCACGATCAACGACCACTCGTCGAGATCCACGAAACTGCGGCCCATCGTATCGAGGATGACGGCAGCGCGCGCGCCCCCGAGAGGCAGAGCCGGATCGCGCGTGTAAAACCTGGAGCCGTTCAACCCCTGTTCCTCGTCGTCGAAAGCCACGAACACGACCGGAATCGGGAGCGGGTCGGCCGCGAGCTCCCGGGCAAGCCCGAGCATGACGGCGATGCCGGCCGCATTGTCGCTCGCACCGGGCATGCCGGTTCCCTGCCCGTCGTAGTGCGCGCCGATCACGATGTGCTCGTCACCCACCGGATGGCCCTCGGCCGGATCGAGGCGCGCAACGACGTTCCTTCGGTCTTCGTCGAGCGGTTGAAACTGGGCGGCAATCCCCATCGCCCGGAACTCGTCGAGGATCAGACCGGCCGCGGCCAGGTTTCCCGGAGTACCCGCCCTCCGGCCGCTCAGTTCAGGGGAGGCCAGGCGATCGACCACGCTCTCGAGCCGGTCGACCGCAATCTGCGAGGACGCGCCCGCGAGGGCCGGGATCGGAGCCGCGACCGACAGTGCGACGACGATGCAGGCAAGCCTCGGGGCGGACCGAATCCTCATGACTCTTTGGACGATGGTTCCGTTAATACGAGATGGAAATTCCGATACTCGATTCGAAAACCTGCAGGCTCTGATCCTGGACGCCCCGGATTGAATATCCGCGGACGTCGAATCGCACGCCCACCCGCGGAATGACGGCCAGTTTAATTCCGCCGCCGGCGTTGACGGCGAACTTGGTCCCGAAGTCCACCGGCGGTTCACCGCCCGCGCGGACCAGCCCGATGCCGGCGGTCGCATAGGGGCGGAAAAACGGGGCCGGGAGTTCGGCGCGGAGGTTGGTATTGGCGATGAAGGCGTTGCCATCGCTGGACAGAAAATTCGGGCTGTACGCGAGGGTCCATTCGACTCCGATGGGAGCCGACGACGGGTGACCCCGGAGGCCGAATACGCCGAAGTCCTTGGGGTCGGTGAGCGTTCGGACGACGTCGACGGCTCCTTCCGTGCTCGACTCCAGGGTGACGGTCCCGGGATGCTGGAATCCCCCGAAGACGGTCAGATCCTGAGCGACGCCGGAATTCGCGAAAGCGAAGACGAGAAACAGAAGAAAACCCGAGCGGTATCTCATGAGAAAACTATAATCGACCCGATGCCGGACACGAGAGGTTTTTCGCCCGCCGGATGTGTGATCTTTTCCGTTCTCTCCCTGATTGCGGGATGGACGATGGCTCCGTCGGCCTGGGGTCAGGAGGCCGGAGCGGGCGACGATCCGGTGGCCCGGGCGCGGCAGGCGATCACGACGACGGACTACCTGGAGGCCATCCGGATCCTGACCGATGAGGTCGGGAACAACCCGTCGGCGGACGCGTACCTGTACCTCGGTCTCTCCCACGCCAACCTCGACCAGTACGAGCGCGCCCTCGAGGTTTTCGACGAGGGACGGGCGCTCTACCCGGAAGACTCCCGTTTCCTGGCCGAAACCGCGGGTGTGCACCTGGCTCGGCGCAACACCGATCTGGCACGCGAGGCTCTCGACGACGCCCTGGAAATCAACCCGGCGGACGGTTATGCGGCGGACCTGCTGGCATCGCTCCGAATGTCGGAAGGCGAAGTTCGCGAAGCGCTGGACGTCTGGAACGGCGTCGGCCAGCCGCGGGTCGAGTCGACGTTCCAGAACTTTTCTCCCGGCTTCCTCGACCGCGTCGCCGGGCGAGCGACGACATTCGGTCCGGGAGACCTGCTCACCTACGCGGGCTGGAAGACGACGGAACAACGGATGTTCGCGACGCGCCTTTATTCAAACGTCGGGCTCGAGGTCGAACCGGCTCCAGTCGACAACCGCTATAACGCCATCGTGCGCACGACGGCCCGCGCGAACACCCGGGCCCAGTTCCTCTGGAATCTCCTGCGCGAGGCGCCGTTCGACGAAACGCACCTGAACTTCAACGACGTCGGCGGATCGGCCATCGGATGGCGTTCGTCGTTCCGCTGGGACAAGGATCGTCGACGCCTCCGCGGCCGCCTGATCGTCCCCCTTCCGCTCCCCGGCGTGCCGGTGCTGGAGATCTACGACACGTGGCGTTCGGAGCGTTGGGACGTCAGGGACGTCCTCGTGCCCGATCCCACGCCGTACGGGTGGCTCTTCGACTACAAGTCGAACTCGGTCGGCATGCGACTCGATGCCGTCCCCGACTATCGCGTTCGGTTCCGGGCCGGATTCGAATACCGGAACCGGGATGCCGCCGGAACCCTGGCGTCGCTCGACCTCAACTCGCGAAACTCCGCCATCCTCACCGGGGGGATGACGCTGCGCCCGATCGACCGGCGGTTTCGCAATCAGATCCGCGTGGACGGGTTCATCGCGCGGGAATCCATTCTGGGAGATTTCGACTTTTCCGGAGGGACCCTGATCCTGGCCAACCGGATCGAGTTCGGTGAACGACGGAGCTCCGCGTTCAACGTCGCCGCAACCGGCGGAACGTCGCGGGGCGAAATACCTTTCGACCACTACTTCATCCTGGGAATGGGGAGCGTGGCGACCCACGACCTGCGGGGCCACGTGGCTTCCGACCAGGGACATTACGGGCGCGCTCCGATGGGGACCGATTTCGTCCTGATGAATTCGGACTTCGAACGACGCCTCATGACCCTGCCATTGCTGGGGTTTGCCGGCATTCCCTTCATCGAAGTCCGCGGAATGGCGTTCTACGACATCGCCCGCGTTTTCGACCGGCGGCGCGTGTTCATGCAGGAAGACACGTTCCACGATTTCGGCGCCGGGCTCCAGTTCGACACGCCGACTACGACGTTCACCGTCCTCTACGGCCGCGACTCGACCGGAGGGAACAACATCCTCTATGGTTTCGTGGAGAGAGAACTATGGTAGAGATCCGCAGGTGGCGACTCGGCGTGCTTCTGGGACTCATCGCATGCCACGCCATGGCGCAACAACCCGGTCCATCGGACTCGCAATACCGCGACATCGGATTGTCCCCGAACGGCACGGTCATTCGTGCCGCCCGCGTCCCCGGCCCGCCGGAATCCCCGACGATCCTCGTCGTGGGCGGGATCACGGGCGGCAGTTCCGCGGCGTCGGCCGGCGAAACGGCGCGCCTTCTCCGTCAGGCCGAGGACACGCCGCCATCGGAACGCGCCTTCGAGCTCCTGGCCATCCCCCTCGCCAACCCCGACGACGGCGAACTCGTTTTCCCCCCGATCGGAACGGCCTATCGCGAAAACGCGGTGTCCCATGTCCTCTGGAGGTGGATTGGAACCCACGCTCCGGACCTCGTCATCGCGATCGGCGACGAGGACTACGGTTTGGCCGATGCGCTCTTGGCGAACGCCGTGGCCGGAATCGGGCGGATCCCGGCCCGTCTGATCGCCGTCGAAGATACCCGTTCGGCGGGGTGGACGCTGCCCGTTCCGGATACGGCGTCGGAAGCCTCGATGGAACTCGAGGCGCGCCGCCGGCGGACCCCGGAAGCCCTCGCCCGGGAGCTGTCCGCGATTTACGGCCAGGACTTCGACCAGCTCACCTACCTTCCCGGCATGGCCCTGATCGGCCGGATGCGCCTCGGCCACGTCGAGGAGGTCGATCGCCTGGCCGCACCCTACATCGGCCGCGACAACCTGGAGCGGGCCAGCTCGCTCACCCTGGCCGGACACCTCGTGTTCGCGGAACTGGCCGAACGGACCGGGAATCCCGACTACCTCGAGCTGACGCTCGCCGCCGCCGATCTGGGCTTCGACGAATCCGGAGATCCGCTCGAATCGATGCCGTTCCATGGGGAGATGAGCGATTCGTTCTTCATGGCCGGCCCCCTTCTGGCGAAGGCGGGGAAACTGACCGGCGAGCGGCGCTATTTCGACATGGCCGCGCGGCACGTCGACTACATGCGGGGCCTGGACCTGCGGCCCGACGCTCTCTACCGCCACTCGCCCCAGAGCGAGGCGGCCTGGAGCCGGGGGAACGCGTTCCCGGCGCTCGGAATCGCCCTCATGCTTTCCGAGTTTCCCTCCGGCCATCCGGACGCGGAACGGATTGCCGGGTACTTCGCCGAACACATGGAGGCCCTCGTCGACCATCAGAACCCCGACGGAATGTGGCGAAACGTGATCGACATCGAGGGTGCCTTCGCGGAATATTCCTCGACAGCGATGATTGCCACGGCCATGATTCGGGGCGTGGAACACGGATGGCTGGACGCCGCCGTTTACGATCCCCACATCGATGCGGCCTGGAAAGCGATCCTGACGCGGACCGGATCGGACGGAACGCTCGTCGATGTGTGCGAATCCACCAACAAACAAGAAACCCTCGACGATTACCTCGCTCGCGGCGCGATCCTCGGCACGGATGTCCGGGGAGGAGGGATGGCCCTGATCTTCGCGACCGAGATGATGGCGCGGGAAGAGAGATGACGATGAAGCCTATCCAGACATTGAAGACCATCGATCACAAGACGATCACCGAAATCGCCCTCGAACAGATGGCGGACACGCCGGATCCCCGCCTGAAGCAGATTATGGAATCCCTGGTGCGCCACCTGCACGAGTTCGCGCGCGAGGTCGACCTGACGCCCGCGGAATGGATCAAGGGAATCGAGTTCCTGACCGCGGTGGGGAAGAAGTGCACGCCGGCGCGGCAGGAGTTCATCCTCCTGTCGGACACGCTCGGGATGAGCAGCCTCGTCAATGCCCTGCACGACCGGCGGGCGCTCGAGGCCGGAACCAAGACCAGCCTGCTCGGCCCCTTCTACAGGAACGACTCCCCGGAACGCGAACTCGGGGACTCGATCCTCAACGAGTCGACCGGGAAGGAAGTCGTGCTGTTCGGGAAGGTCACCGACGCGGCGGGCAAGCCGATCGCCGGCGCGTCGGTCGAGATCTGGCAACCCGACGACGAAGGCGTCTACGACATGCAGCGCGACGAGACCAAGATGGACCTCCGGGGCCGGTTCCGCACGAACAAGGACGGCGTCTATTATTGCCGCGCCGTCGCGCCCCTGGGATACATGATCCCCATGGATGGCCCGGTCGGGGCCATGATCCGGGCCCAGAACCGCCACGGCTACCGGCCGGCGCACATTCACTTCCTCGTCGGCGCCGAGGGTTTCCGGGAAGTCGTCACGGCGCTTTATCTTTCCGGAGACGATCACATCGACTCGGACACGGTGTTCGGCGTCACGGAATCCCTCGTCACGGAAGTCCAGGAGCAGAACCCCCGATGCCCGGTCGAGGGATCGCCCAGCATCGAGTTCAACTTCCAGCTTGCGGCCGCGACAACGGCCGACATGGCCGGGCGCGTGGGTGCAGACCCGAAGGAGATCGTGAAGGAGTAGCGGCATCCCCATACCGGATCCGCCGTCACGATGACGGCGGATGCGAAGGTCA
>CAZTTI010000545.1:0-5136 GCA_964615925.1 uncultured Solibacteraceae bacterium | reverse complement strand
CGCCGCCGCGCCGCGCCGGCCGGAACAGCGCGTTCTACGCATGGATGACCGAGGGCGAGAGCGCGCCATCCGCCCTCGTCTATCACGTCGACCAGGTCGGCCGATACAGCATCCATTCCATCGGACCCGTTCCGCCGGATCCACTGCGAGTGGAGATTGCGGTCCTGGCCGGGACCGATCCCGTATTCGAAGATCAGGACTCCCGGCGTTGGCGCATCTTTGCAAGTGTGTTTTCGCGTGACGTCCTGCTCCCGTACCTGAAGTCCCAGCGCTCCGAATTGCTCGGGGTGGCCAGGGACCTCAACGTCGCGCGGTACACGGCATTCGCCGAGTTTGCCGCCTGGGCCTATGTCGGAGCGGCGACTGAAGCCGCCAGAATCCTTGCCGAATCGGGTCGAATTGATCCCCCCCAAGACTCCGCGCGATATGCGCTTCGGCTCGGCCGGTGAACGAGTCGGAAACGCTCTCCGATATCGCCGAGAACGCCGGGCTTGGACGGATCGGCCGGCACATCTTTCTCTGCGCGGACCAGTCCGTTCCGAAATGCGCGCCCCGGGAGGTCACGCTCGCCGCATGGGACTACCTCAAGAGGCGATCGAAAGACCTGGGCCTGACGATGGCCGATCCCTGTGTGTTCCGGACGAAGGCCAATTGCCTGCGTGTTTGCGCGCAGGGGCCCATCGCCGTGGTCTATCCCGATGGCGTCTGGTATCACTCGGCGACGCCGGAAGTTCTCGAGCGCATCATCCAGGAGCACCTCATCGGGGGAAAGCCGGTGCGCGAATACGTGTTCGCGTCGGGTTCCAGTATAAGTCATTTAAAATAAGCAGTTTGAATCGATTCTGCAAACCACGCAAATTTTGCGCGGTCGGGGCATCATCGTCAGGGCATCATCGAGGTGTTCCGGACGCCGCGGACCCGCTCTCCCAGCCCCAAAGAAATCGCGATCACGAGGATCAGAAAAACGCTGTACGCGGCCGCGCTCCCGTAGTTGAACGCCCGGAGCTGGGACAGAATCTCGATCGAGATGGGTCGATTGAAATAGACGTAGACCATGATCGACGTTACGAAGTCCCCGAATGCCGCGATGAAGGCGAGGAGGCTTCCCGCGAGAGCGCCGGGAAGGACCAGGGGAAGGACGACGCGCCGGATCGTATAAAACGTCCCGGCGCCCAGCGTGGCCGAGGCTTCTTCGACGGAAGGGTCCATCTGGGAAAAACTCGCGTCGATGGCCCGGAAGACGAGGGGGAGGTTGCGCACGAAGTAGACCGTCGGCAGGAGGACGATGGTTCCCGCCAGAAGCGTGGAGAACGATTCCAACATGGTCAGCGCCACGACGGTTCCCGGGAGCGCCCAGGGAAGGATGATGAGCGCGTCGGCCAGCCGCCGGCTGATGCCGGCCCTCTTCCGCAGCCAGAACACGGCCCCCAGGCCCCACACCAGGTTTGCCGCGGTCGCGGCGGCCGCCATCCATAAGCTGTTGACGATCGGTTCGGAGAACTGCGGGCGCGTCAGCAACTGCGTGTAGTTCTCGATCGTGTAGGCGGGTGGCAGCAATTGGGAGGTCCACGCCCCGTCCGGGACGAAGCTCATCAAGGTCACCATGAGATGGGGAAGGATGAGGGCGGCCACGACGAGAGCGCCGCCGACGCCCGCGATCACCCGTGCCGCCGGGGAAGTCAGGGGCGCCCGCGGCCGGGCGACGCCTTTCCCGATTGCGCTGTAGCGCGTGCGGCCTTCGTACCACCGGAGAAGGATCAGAACCGTCAGGGAGGCGCTCGCCAGGACCACGGTCTCGACCAGCGCCATCGGCGTCTCGCCGTTGAGCTTCGAATTGAATATCTGGACCGACAGGACACGGATGCCGCCGCCGAAGATGTACGGGGCGCTGAAGCTGGCCATCGACGACATGAACGTGATCAGAGCCGCGCCGATCATCGCCGGCGCGAGCAGCGGGAGCACGGCGCGCCGCAGCGTCATCAGCCGCGACGCGCCGAGGCTGTTGGAGGCCTCCTCCATCGCGTAGTCGAGACGCTCCAAACCGGCGCCGGTGAACAGGAAGAAGTAGACGTACATGCTGTAGGAGTGCACGAACAGGATGGCGGGCAGCCCCGACAGCTGCGGCCAGGGTTCCTCCAGTCCGAGCACCTGCTGGATGACCCGGCTCATTAGGCCGCTTTCGCCGTAGAGGAACATGAAGGCCATGACGCCGACCAAAGGAGGGAGCAGCACGGGGGCCGAGGCGATCGCGCGAAGTATCCGGCGTCCGAAGAAGTCGTAGCGATGAAAGACGAAGGCGAGGGGAACGCCGATGAGGGCGGAGAAGAAGACCGTGCCGATCGAGATCATGAGGCTGTTCCGGAGCGCTTCCAGGCTCGACGGCGTGGACAGGAAGCGGAGGTAGGTGGAGGGCGAGAACGCGCCGTCGGGGAAGAAGCTTCCGACGAGCGTGAACACGTTGGGGTAGAGGATCCCGACGCCGAGAACGGAGAAGACCGCGATCGGGAGGGCGAGGTCCAGAAGCCCTCCCGTCCGGTCACGACGGAAGACTCTCGGCTTCGATGACATGGAATTGTTCCGGTCCGATCGACACGGACACGCGGTCGTCAGACGAATACGTCGGTTTCCCATGGTGGAAGGCGTGGGCGTTGATTTCGACGCCTCCCAGATCCAGCGTGTATCGGACGATCGACCCGTGGAACCGCGTTTCGAGGACGCGAACGGCCCCTCCCCGGCTCAATTCGACGTTTTCGGGGCGGATGAAGACGAGGACCTGCGCTTCCGGGCCCTCCGGGGCTTCCAATTCGAAGCCGGGCGCGATGTCCAGGATCGCTCCGCCGCGGCCATTGCTGCGCCGGTTGGCGTGAAGCAGGTTCGCCTCCCCGAGGAACCGCGCGACGAACTCGCTGGCCGGCCGGCTGTACAGTTCTTCCGGCGGTCCGACCTGACGGCAGAGACCGTCGCCCATGACGGCGATCCGGTCTGCGAGGGCGAACGCCTCCTGCTGGTCGTGGGTGACGAACACCGTCGTGACGCCGAACTCGTCGATCACGGTCCGGATCTGTTCCCGCATTTCCCCTCGGAGGGCCGGGTCCAGGTTGCTAAGGGGTTCGTCGAGGAGCAGGACTTCGGGTTCGATGGCCAGCGCGCGGGCGAGAGCGACCCGCTGCTGTTGCCCCCCGCTCAGCGCATGCACCGGACGCCGCGAGAAATCCCCGAGCCGAACCCTTCCGAGGACGGCATCGACCCGCGGTGCGATCTCCTTGGCCGGTAACCGTCGTGCCCTGAGACCGTAGGCCACGTTCTCGAAGACGTTCAGGTGTGGAAACAGCGCGTAATTCTGGAAGACGAGTCCGATGTTGCGGCTGCGGGCCGGTGTGCGGGTGATGTCCCTCCCGTTGGCCCGGATCGTTCCGCTGGTTGGCGTTTCCAGCCCGGCGATCATTCGGAGCGTCGTCGTCTTTCCGCACCCGCTGGGACCCAGAATCGAGAGGGTCTCGCCTTTGCGGACCTCCAGGGTCAGGTCCCGGACGGCTTCGGTGGAATCGAACTTCTTCGTGATGCGGGAGAGTTCAAGGTGGGTCACTGTCCTCCCCGGATGTAACTATCCCAGTATCTCATCCACTCCTGGGAACGCTCTTCGACCAGATCCCAATCGAGTTCCATACGCGGGATGTCCAGACCGCGCTGCCATTCCGGCAACAGCGCGGGATCGATGTCGCTACGGCTGGGGATGCGGAAGAAGAGATCCGCGGCGAGAGCGAGACTCTCCTCGCTGGTGACAAACTCGTAATAGGCTTCGGCCGCTTCCCGATTGTCCGTGCCGGCGACGATGGCGATGGCATCGGTCAGGACCGGCGTTCCGCTCGAGGGAATCACGTAGGCGAGCGGATAGCCGTCGGTGACGCGCCGCAACTCGATATCGGGCATATTCCAGAGGGTCAGGCTTGCCTCTTCACGGATCATCTTCTGGATGAGGAGCGTCCCGTCCAGCGTGTACTCCTTCGTGCTCCTGTCGAGGCGGCGAAGCCAGTCGTATCCGGGTTCGGGGTCGCCGCCTTCGTCCATGTTCGCGATGATCATGGCCGCGAAGATGGTCCGCATGGTACCCGACGCGATCGGATCCCGGATGACGATCTGGCCCTCCCAACGGGGATCGAGGACATCGTCCCAATCCCTGGGGGCCTCCTCGGCCGGGATCATGTTCGAGTTGTAGGCGATGACTTCGGGGGTCTGGTAGGTTCCGTACCAGAAATCGTTCTCGCTACGGGCGTCCGGGGCCACGGCATCCGCCCAGGTGGGACGATACGCCTCCAGTAGACCCTCGTCCCCGGCCTGGGAGAAGAGTGTGGCCGGAGCGCCGAACCAGATGTCGGCTTGCGGGTTCGCGCGTTCGCTCCGGATCCGGTCGAGGGCATCCTGCGACCCCATGTCGAGCCAGCGGACATCGATGTCCGGATGCTCGCGCTCGAATCGTTCCTCGTAAGCGCTCAGCAACTCCTCGCCGTGGGGCGAATAGACGATCAGGGCCGTCGTCGACGAGTCCCCACATCCGGCCGTCGAGACGAGGATGACGAGAAGCGCGATCCCCAGTGTTTTCACGGGCTTTACGGGCGGTAGCATGGCTCCCGAGTCTATCACAGCGGGTCGGGAGGCCGCGGCGAAGCAATAGAGGCCGATACGCGGTGCCGGCTGCGGTACAGTATCGGGCATGTCCGATTGCTTGTTCTGTCGTATCGTGTCCGGTGACATCCCGTCAACGAAGGTCTTCGAAGACGAGGAGATCCTGGCTTTCGAGGACATCCACCCGCAGGCTCCGGTCCACGTCCTCGTGATCCCCAAGAAGCACATCCCGACGCTCGACGACCTCGAACCTGGCGACGTCGGGTTGGCGGGACGTTTGCTCGAAGCGGCTCGGCGCGTCGCGCGCGAGAAGGGAACCGCCATCCCCGGTTTCCGGGCCGTCATCAACGTCAACTCCGGGGGCGGTCAGGTGGTCTACCATCTCCACTTGCACGTCCTGGGAGGCCGTCAGCTGAAGGCGGGGCTCGGCTGAAGCACCGCCTTCAGCGGTTCTCGATGAAACGTCCGGGAAGGTCCCGTTCGGGAGGGCCCGTGTACTCCACATCCTCGGGT
>CAZTTI010000544.1:0-3757 GCA_964615925.1 uncultured Solibacteraceae bacterium | reverse complement strand
CATGGGAAAAGCCTCAGTTCTTGGTGCGGAGCGGGCATCGGCGCCATCGGCGCCATAAGGGCGATTCTGCAGGACCGGGCCCCCTGGATGAACCCGCAAATTTACTGGTTTGGAACTGGAGGGTGCCTAATCGACAAGTCGTTCGGAGCGGTAGATGCCGCCGGACCAGACGCTGTCGACCGCGGCAAGGAGCTCGCGGCTGGCATCAATCTTCAGGACGTAGGCCGACGCGCCCGCCTCGAAGGCCGCGTCTACGTAATAAGGATCGTCGTGGACCGAGAGGATCACGACCTTCACACGGGGACGCGCACGGACGATTCCCCGGGTGGCCTCGATCCCGTTCATCACCGGCATCGAGAGGTCGGTGACGACGATGTCCGGCTCGGTTCGATCCACGGCTTCGACGAGGACACGTCCGTTCCGAGCCCGGGCGACGACCTCGAATCGGGAGAGAATCTGCGCAACCTGGTCCAGGATGGCCGGGTCGTCGTCGGCGATCACGAGACGGAGGCGCTCGGGGACCTTCGAGCCGCGGCCGTCCTCGAGCCCCGGAACGCACTTTTCCGCAGCGATTCCTTCGTTTATGGTCATCGCAAGAGATGTATTTAACATCTTTACCCTCCACGTTCCATGTGAAGAATTGCGCGTGTTCATGGACGATGTTCCACGACATGCTGTCCTCAACATAGCTCCGGGGCGTGCCCGGGCCTACTCGTAGAGTTACGGGAGTTTCGGTGCGTCAGCCGGAAACGATTCCGTGCTTGACCGCGTACCGGGTGAGTTGGGCCGTGGAGTGCAGGCCGAGTTCCTGCATGATTTTGTACTTGTGAAATTCGACCGTGCGGGGCGAAACGCATAAAACGTCGCCGATTTCCTTGCTCGTCTGCCCTTCGGCGACGAGTTGGAGCACTTCCCGCTGCCGGGGAGTGAGGCGGCTCACCTGCTTGTTGGTCTGGTGCGCACCGGTGAGGAGAAATGGCAGGACCTCCTGCTCGATCTCGGGGGCGATGTACCGCCGGTTCCCGAGGACGGCCCGGATCCCCTTCCGGATCTCGTCGCCGGTCGCGCTCTTCAACATGTAGCCCAGCGCGCCCGCCGCGAACGCCTCGGTGGCGAACATGACGTCGGCGTGCATCGTCAGCACGACGACGCGCGAATCCGGGGCGGCTTGCTTCAACTGGCGGGTGGCTTCGATCCCGTTCAGCGCGGGCATCGAGATATCGACCATCACGAGATCGGGCTCAAAACGCCGGGCGGCATCGAGGACGGCCCGACCGTCACCAACCGCGCCCACAACGTCGAAATCGGATTCGAGCATCATACGAAGGCCGTCGCGAACGACGGAGTGATCATCGGCAAGGAGGATTCGGGCGCGGTTCATACGTGGCCCCTTTTCGCGATTGGTCCAACTCTCGCTACCCTCGGAGGCCCGGGGGCGTGCCCAGGCTTTCGCAACCACGCAGTTTGTTAGTATACCGTTCACATGGCGGGAGAGAAGAAGAAACCGGCGCCCAAGCCCAAGCAGTCGAAGCCGGATTCGGCGCCGCCGGCCCGCCCCGTCCCCGTGGTCGGTGTGGGCGCGTCGGCCGGGGGCCTCGATGCCTTCACGAACCTGCTCCGGAACCTCTCCCCGGACACCGGCTTCGCGTTCGTCCTGATCTCGCACGTCGGCAACGCCAGCGCGCTCGATCATCTCCTCCAGCGCCACACCGGAATGCGGGTGCATCAGGTCCGGCGGCGTACGCGGATCCAACCGAATCGAGTGTACGTGATCTCGCCGCGCACGGTCCTGACCGTGGACGATGGCCATCTGGCCGTTCGCCGCGGACCCGCGAAACCGCGAATTCCGACGGTGATCGACCGGTTCCTGATCTCGCTCGCATGGCAGCGGAAGGAACGCGCCATCGGCGTGATCCTGTCGGGCACCGGTTCGGACGGGATGGCGGGCCTGGCAGCGATCCGGGCCGAAGGCGGGATCGCCTTCGTCCAGGACCCGGCAACGGCATCCCACCCGGATCTGCCGGCGCACGCGGCCATGGGCGACGGCTGCTCCGACTTCGTCCTGTCCACCGCCGACATCGCGCGCGAACTCTCCCGGATCGGGCATCACCCCGCGCTCCGGAGGCCGACCACCCTGGACGTGCTTCCCGGCGCCGACCTGGACGCACTGCTGGATCTGGTCGAGGAACGTACGGGGCACAACTTCCGGGAGTACAAGCCCGCCACCGTCCTGCGCCGGGTGGCCCAGCGGATGATACTCGCCGGCACGAGATCCGTGGCCGAGTATCTCGACAAGGCGCGGCGCTCGCCCAACGAGGTCGACAGACTGTTCCACGACCTCCTGATCCACTTCACGGGTTTTTTCCGCGATGCTCCGACATGGAGTTATCTCGAATCCGACATCGTTCCCGGCATGCTCGCGAAGCGCGCCCCGAACACGCCCCTACGCATCTGGGTCCCCGGCTGCGCCTCGGGAGAAGAGGCCTATTCGCTCGCGATGATTCTCGAAGAGGCCGGCGCGTCCGCACGAATATTCGCCACGGATGTCAACGAAGCCGCGCTCGACCAGGCTCGCGGCGGAACTTATGCGGCCGATATTTCCCGTGCCGTTTCCTCAGAGCGGCTGGAGCGTTTTTTCGAAGAGACCGGCCGGTTGTACCAGGTCGCCGAAACGTTACGCGACATTTGCGAGTTCACCGTCCACAACGTCATCCAGGACCCGCCGTTGGCGCACATCGACCTGATCAGTTGCCGGAACCTCCTGATTTACTTCGGACCGCGCCTCCAGGGGAGGATACTGGCTGCATTCCATCGCGCTCTGAACCCGGAGGGCATCGTCGTTCTGGGAGCGTCGGAGGCCGCAGAGGCCTCCGTGCTGTTTCAACTTGTCCACCGGGAGCACCGCGTGTTCAAGCGCGCCGATCGAGTGGTCCGGCCCGCCCGGAATCCCGAACGCGGTCCGGCCCGCTTCCGGCCCGGCGTCGTGGTCGACGCGGACGGAAACATCCTCCAGTTCCGGGGGGACGTGAATGTGTTTCTGGAGCCCCCACCGGGCCCGGCGTCGCTGAATCTGTTCCGGATGGCGCGGCCGTCGCTGGCCGCCGAGTTGCAAGGCGCGTTCCAGGACGCCAAGACCCAGATGCACCGTGTTCGCCGCAAAGGAGTCCGGCCCCTCGACCTGAATCCGGCGACATTCAACGTCGAGGTGTCCCCGATCGCCGGAACAGCGGAGCAGAATCTCTTCATCGTTGAGGTCGATCGAACGGACCGGGCGCCAATGGCGGCGAGATCCAGGACGCGCTCGATCCGCAAGAGTTCATGAGAACGGAACATGGCCAGAAAATCGCCAAAGACAAGCAACAGGACGGTCGGCCGGCGCAAACAGCGCAAGGCGCCTTCGAACCCGGCGCTCGATGCTGAAACCGTGACCGAGGAATGCGGCTTCATCGTCGACGATGAAGGCGTCGTCCGCGAGTTCCTGGGACACACCGCGCCGCTGCTCGGGTTCGTCCCCGGGTCCGCGACGCTCGACATCCGCCGCATCGTGCGCGCCGATCTGACCGGCCCAATGTCGGAGGCGCTGTCCCGGGCCCAGGAAGCGAAGAGCGCATCGAGCGCTCGGGGAGCCCTCACCCGGATTCATGGGAAAGCCGTTCGCGTCGACTTCCACGTCTCGCCCGTCGGAAACCGGGGTCATTGGAAGATCATCGCCAGGTGCGAAACGCCCTCCGCTCAGGGGACCGCCGACCCCGAGCAG